>CAJWWL010000126.1 GCA_913048125.1 uncultured Opitutia bacterium
AACCTGTAGTCATTGGTATCACCGTGGTCTCAGTCGCCACATCTGCACCAGAGCTATTTACTTGTTTGATCGCAGGATTCCGCGATGGTGGAGATAGTCTAGCGCTCGGCAATATCAATGGAAGTAATTTGGCTAACGTTGCGTTAATTCTCGGTATCTCTGCTTGTATCTGCCCTATTGCGGGTCGTGCACGCTACTTTTTTTGGGAAATCCCATGGTTACTTTTGGCGACAGCCTCATTTCTTACTTTTTGCCAAGGTGGAATAAACGGTAAAGAAGGCTTGCTCCTGATTTCAATGATTCTGATCTATCTTCTGGTAAGTCTTAAGCTACGCTTAATTTGGGTAAATCTACTTGGGCCTCTCTACAAATTTACAGGTATTGTTAAGGATCCGAGTTTGGTGAAGATTGGTGAGTTTGAAGATATGGACGAAATTGATGAACGCCCAACTCATTTTGCTCTTCTTCTTGTTCTTGGCGGTACTGTAGCACTTCTTTTCGGGGCAAGACTTCTAGTTGATTCTGCTCAGTCCATTGCTAGCACTCTTCAGGTGAGCCAAGGCTTTGTAGGATTGACGGTTGTTGCGATAGGCACAAGCTTGCCTGAACTCGCCGCCTCCATTGCTGCCGCCCGAAAACAGCAGACTGAACTCATCGCTGGCAACATATTTGGCTCGAATCTTTTCAATATGCTTTTTGTTGGCGGTGCCACGGCCATAGCCTCACCTATTAAGTGGGATGGATCGCTTAAAACCGAGATGATACTAATGCTAGTCGTAACATTTTTATTAGCGTTTGTATTCCGAAAACGTATCGACGGCTCGCGTGAGATGGGGCGCAGTTCTGGGATATTTTTTGTAGTCCTCTACGTTGGTATTCTCATCTACTCAGCTTCTAATTTGTGATGGTTCTTGCTCAACAACTCAAAGATTTAGCCCAAGAATTAAGTGCCAAGTTGGCCATGATGGAATTTCCTGAGCCGGTGGCATATGTTTACGATTCTTTTGACTACGCGTTTTCTGGCTATGCAGCCTACGTCGAAAAATTCGTTCAATCACCAAAACGTGTTTTTTTGCTAGGAATGAACCCTGGTCCTTGGGGGATGGCACAGACTGGAGTACCATTCGGTGAAATATCAGCCGTTCGGGACTGGATGGGTCTGCGTGCAAAGATTCAGCGTCCTGATCCTGAGCATCCCAAGCGGCCTATCGAGGGTTTCGATTGTACGAGATCTGAAGTATCGGGGCGTCGCCTGTGGGGGCTTTTTTCAGAGCGGTTTGGAAGGCCTGTTAACTTTTTTAACGAACATTTTGTGGCCAACTATTGCCCGTTAGCTTTTATGGAGTCTAGTGCGCGCAACCTTACTCCCGACAAGTTGCCAGTTTCCATTTCACAACGCTTAGAAGAAGCCTGTGACTGGCATCTACGAGAGCTAGTTGCTCTCCTCCAGCCAGAGTGGGTTGTCGGTGTTGGTGGTTTTGCAGAGGCTCGTGCTCGTCAGGCTCTGAGAGGGCAGGAATTGAAAATTGGACGTATTCTTCATCCTAGTCCAGCAAGTCCGGCAGCAAACAGAGACTGGGCCGGAACTGCTCTCAAACAGTTTGAGACGCAGGGAATCTGGTAGGATCAAGCAGTTATTCAACAGTTGATCTCCAAGTTGCCCTTGTCTTTACTACAGAGCATGTCCGACAACTCTACAGAATTTCCCAAGCCTCCGAAGGCATACAAGAACCTTCAATTCCTCAACAGTCATGAGGCCAGAAGTATTAGGATTCAGTGTGAATTGGAAGAGCCTAAAGCACGTTTCGAGGAAGAAGGCGTAGAAAACACAATTGTCTTTTTTGGTTCAGCCAGAACACCTGATCCCGAAACTGAGGAAACTCCTTCACGAGTATCGCGTTTCTATGGAGATGCACGAGAGCTCTCAAAACGCCTTACTGAATGGTCGATGCAGACGCATACTGGGAAGAATTCCTATGCTATTTGCTCAGGCGGAGGCCCTGGGATTATGGAGGCTGCGAATCGAGGTGCTAAGGATGCTGGTGGTCGTTCTGTTGCTCTAGGTATCAGCCTGCCACATGAGCAGCACATCAACCGCTATTCACCGCCCGAACTATCCTTCGAGTTTCACTACTTTTTCGTCCGTAAATACTGGTTCCTGTACATGGCAAAAGCCTTAGTCGTATTTCCTGGTGGTGTAGGTACGATGGATGAGCTTTTTGAGACCCTAACTCTTGTGCAGACTGGCAAGATGGAGAAGAAGTTGCCTATTGTACTTTTCGGGGCAGAGTTTTGGAACGAAGTTGTCCACTTTGAAAAGTTGGTGGAGTGGGGGACTATCAGTCCTGAAGATGTCCACTTATTTAAGGTCATCGACACGGTAGACGAAGCCTACGCCTATATTACTGGCGAGTTAGGGGAACAGCCACCAGTTGGTTGACCTTTGGCTTTTATTTATCCTGCTTGATCATTCTAGCTACATGTAGATCGCGAAGTTGTCGGTCTGTAGCTTCACCTGGAGCAGCGGCCATTAGATCTTGGCCCTTTTGGGTCTTAGGAAAGGCGATGACATCACGGATACTTTGTTTTTTCGCAAGGATTCCAACTAGACGATCAAAACCAAAGGCTATTCCGCCATGTGGGGGTGCACCATATTTGAAGGCTTTCAGCATATAGCCAAAGCGGCTTTCTACGATATCAGCAGGAATTTTAAGAACGTCCTTGAATACTTTTTCCTGTAATTCTGTCTGGTGAATACGAATACTGCCCCCACCGAGTTCAACCCCATTAAGGACCATATCATAGTGCTGTCCCCGAACAGCTTTAGGGTCAGAGTCTAGCAGATTTATATCTTCTGGTACGGGTGAGGTGAAGGGGTGATGTGCGGATGCGAATTCACCTTTCTCTTCATCAAAGAGCATGAGCGGAAATTCAATAACCCACAGGAAGTTGTAGGCGTCATCAGGGATTGTTAGGGTGCCTCGCTTTACAAGGAGTTGGGCTGCCTCTAACCGTACTCTTCCGAGAATAGCGCAGGCTCGCTCCCATTCCGCGGCAGCGAAGAATACTATATCGCCTTCCTCAACTTCGAGTTCCTTCTTGAGGGCAGCCTTTTCCTCTTCAGAAAAGAATTTGAGTATGGGGGATTTCCATTCTCCATTCTCTGATTTTATAAAGGCGAGCCCTTTGGCTCCAAGTGCTTTTGCGGATTCTTCCAGCGCCTTGAGTTCTCCCTGCGTAATATTAGCAAGACCCTTGGCATTGAAGGCTTTAACAACACCGCCATTGGCTACCGTTCCGGAGAAGACCTTAAAGTCGGATGTCTTGAAGGTTTCGGAAAAGTCTTGGATTTTAAGCTCAAACCTAGTGTCAGGCTTGTCGACCCCGTACTGGTTCATGGCATCATGGAAGGACATACGGGGGAAAGGTGTTGGAATATCAATATCGAGAACATCTTTCCATATTCGCTTCATGAGTCCTTCCATTAGGGAATACATGCCCTCACGGTCGACAAATGAAACTTCAATGTCGATTTGGGTAAATTCAGGCTGACGATCTGCTCGGAGATCTTCGTCACGGAAGCACTTTGCGAGCTGATAGTAGCGTTCGACACCAGCAACCATCAGCATCTGCTTGTATTGTTGTGGAGACTGAGGTAGAGCATAGAAATCTCCAGCATTTAGACGACTGGGAACTAAGAATTCGCGTGCTCCCTCAGGAGTACTCTTGAAGAGCATGGGGGTCTCAACTTCAAGGAACCCGTTCTCGTCGAAATAGCTCCGTGCAGATTGTGCAGCACGATGGCGGAGTCTTAGCACATTTAAATTTGATGGCCTTCTTAAGTCCAGGTAGCGGTGCGTCAGACGAAGATCTTCGTTAACCTTGTCCGCAGTTTCATCCATGGGAAATGGAGGCGTTTCAGAAACATTGTGGATAGTTAGTTCAGCTGCATGAACTTCCACCTCGCCAGTATCGAGGTCCTTATTAATTGTTTCATCTGATCGCTTGAGGACTTTTCCAGAGACAGCGATTACCGATTCGGGTTTCAGATTGGTGAACTCCTTTGCGAGAGTCTCATTCGCGGGGTCAAAGACAATCTGGGTAAGGCCTTCGCGATCACGAAGATCGATAAAAAGGATGCCCCCGTGATCGCGGACAGTATCGATCCAGCCTTGTAGGCGCACAGTTTGGCCATCATGGCTGGCACGGATCTTATTGCAGTGGATTGTGTCCATGTCGAATGATTGTGTTATTTTTAAAGGGTCGGGTAGGAAAAGGGTTTAAGAGCTTGTGTCAGTAAATTTATTGGAGTCGACTGAAACAACTGCTAAGACTTAGATGCCTATTGTCTTCACAGTCTACTCGACCTGAAAGGTGGTCTGAGCTGTTCCTTGATTGCCACGGTCATCCATAGTGTTTACGATAAGACTGTGCTCACCTGGGCTCAGGTTTTGCAATTCGATACGAAAGTTCTCTTTGTTCGCATCGAAGAGTAAATCATTAGGGAATAGGGCAATGGCTTTAGATCCGTCGAGTACATATTCCGCATCCCTGATAATAGAAAAGGAGTCCTCGGCGGTAATCTCAATTATTGACCCGCTTTTCGGCGGGGGAATTTTCAAGGAGAGGCGCACAGATGGTGCCGCATTATCTAGCAGAAACTGATTTGAAAGTAGGAAGTTTTCTTGAGCTGCTCCAGGGGGATTTGTAGAGCGGTCTGAAGCGGTCACTTTTATTTGATAGTAGCCATCTTTCATCCCCTTTGTGGTGAAGGTGTGTACCGGGTCAAAAAGTTCGCTTCCGAGGGTTACCCAGCTTTCTGTAGGCATGCGCCTGATCTGTACCTTAAATAAAAGTGAATCTCCATTGGGGTCGTAGGCGTCCCATCCCGCTGTATAGAGGCCATCTTCGGGATTAAGTGAGAGCTGTTTCCGGGGTGGGGGCGCGGAGGGCGGCCCATCCACAAATGTGCCCTTGGTGAGCTTGTTAATATCTACTATCGGTTTGAGAGCTTTTAAGGAGGTGATGTTGTAGCCTGCAGGGACAACGTTTATGCGCCTGATAACAGGGATTGCGTTATTGAGTTGATAGAAAAGGCGGACTCTAGCAAGGCGGGATTCAGTACCTTTGAGACTAGCCTTGTATTGCAGATATCGACGTGCTGAACCAGTGATTTGGCCGTTATTGTTAAGTGGCGTCCATTCGCTCCAAGTTCCATCAATTTTAGGGGTATTTCCACTTCGTGTGAAGAAATTAACATTATCGCTTTCTGGAAAGGCGCGTACTCGACCCCATTTTGCGACTTGCTTAACATCAATTGTTTCCGAAACGATTGTACCGGAGTCTGCAGCAGCCTTGGTTAATCTGTATATGTTAGCTGGGTTGCTTGTGAAAAGTAGGTGTCCACCTTTTTCATCGTTGGCTTTGAGAATGGTTGTAACCTCTCCTCCGTACTCAAGAGTCTGGAGCAATTTCCATTCACCATCATGAGCCACGTGGAATATACGCCCGTTTTCGCCAGTACAAACCAGCCATCCTTCTTTCCCAAGGCTTTCAAACGCATAAATTGGCTCGCTAGAGTTTCGCCAGAAAACTTCTACGAATCCGCTGGCTTTGATTTTGTAGAAGATGCTTTTCGCAGATGATGATGAGCTGCTGCTAGTGCTCTTGTTCGAATCCTTTGATGAACTGCTGCTTGAGTCAGAGGATCCACTACCAGAGGAAGAGCTCGTAGGAGAGGAACCACTGCCGCGCTTGAATGTTGAAAAATAAATTTCTCCATTATCTGCTGGGTGTATCTTACGTATTTCACCACCATCTGAATTATAAAGAACTTCTGCCTCGAAGGGCTCTTTCATGCGATAGACGCTTCCGTCTGGGTCATTACCGACGAGTAGCTCACCTTTTTTATTAAAAGCCAGGGTCACAAAGTGACTAGAGACGCTCTCATACCATAATTCTGCTTGGTCACCAGGTTTGAATTCTGGCGGCAATCGGTAAACACGTCCGCGATTACCAGTGGCTACGAAGAGGCTGCCTTTATCATCAAATTTTAAGTCCCAGATGTAGGTTTCAGCTGGATCGAAGTAGACCTCTGGTCGACCATCCGGAGTGAGACGATATATGCGTCCCTTAGGAGAAGTACCGGCGTAGATGGCATTGTCCGGACCGATTGCAATGGCGCGAATGAGGATTTCTTCAGGTTCAAAAATAGTTTTGATTTCACCCTCCGGATTGATGGCGAGTACACGCCCCTTGTTTCCAGTAGCGACATAGAGGGTACCATCTTTAGCTTGGGTGGCTGTCCAAATTAAGGCTGACTGAAGTTCGGCTAACGTCTCGACGGTCGGACCTGGCGCGAGGATACCGTCTTCGCTTAGGCTTAGGTTTGTTAATTCTGCCTTTTCAAATGTAGGGAATCCGTGATGGACGACCTCTCGCGTACGAACTGCATTCAAATGCAGTACAGTTGTCAGAGCAGCGATTAGGTATGCGTAGCGCTTGTACATAGATTGGGAATGGTTCAACGGATATCAAGAGGGTAGCTGTAGCTTCCTTGGAATTCACCTCGGACTGGGATAGACGTCTCCCAGATCGTAGTCTGGCGGATGGAGCGCTTAAGATCACCTCGGGAGTCTGATGAATAGATTTTCTGAATTGATGCAGGTAAGTCAGGAAGGCTCGCGCCTTGAAGGGCCAAACCGTTACTTCTTCGAAGCAGCTTGACGAAGATGCGTCGATTGTCGCGCCGTAGTCTTAATTCGTTCAGAATATCATTTAAACAAGTGATGTCAGGGGAGGTTGTGACGTCCTGACGCGCTGCAGAATCCGCATCTCCGATGAAGAGAACTAGGCGTTCTCCTGAGTAGCCTTTTGGGATTGGGATTTCTATTATACGGACTTCTCGATCAGTTTTATGTCGGGCTAGTTCCAGGCCAACCTTTACAGTGTCGCCACCGCGTGGGCGGTTCCCAGTGCGTAATGTGACACTCTTGAGAATTGAGTAGTCAATTTGGTTTCGTATGCGAACATCGAAATTTACTTCTCGAACCATTGGAGTTTCAAAGGGGTTGTCGACAATCTCTCTGAATGCAGACCTCAGACCCATTGCCGCCTTAAGGACTCCTGCACCTCCAGTGCCGCTATCGTAGTAAACTAGGGGGTCGTGTCCATCAATCTGGAGGGTGCTTGTCACTTCGAAGGATTGTTCCGCCTCAGTGTCCATAGAGCTATTAATGCTCTCAAGCAGAGCCATTGCGCAAAAGGTAGGCGATCGGCCTTTATGGCAAAATAGATTGCTGCGCAAAGTTCGCTTGGGACCATTCTCTGGATGAATATTAATAGTCACTTTAGTGCATGGTGCTTCTCTTCCAATCTCACCAGCAATTGCCGTTAAGCGATCTTGATAAATCATGCCCTTTATCGGTCCAACATTTGAAAGCTTGAAAGAACGGCTCACTGAACGAACCACAGTTAGCACTTCAGCACCAGCCATCGGGATATGGACTGGGCCTTCTTGCATGAAGGGGTGTCCAAAACCGAGTAATCGATTACCCTTACGCCAAGTAATTGTACCCACGCCAGACATGCTAAAATCTCCGTCCATAAGTACACCTGCAACAGGTGCGCCGGGAACGAGTGGTGGGTCGAAATTATCTCCCTTAGAGGATGTACCAGATACTGGTGCGTGGACAAGATCCATTCCCATCTGAGCCAACTCTTCTTCGAAATGCTTCAGTGTGCGAGGTGAGAATCCAGAAACAAATAGCGGAGTTGGTACTGGTTTGAGGAACTGCTGAATGTTCTCTAGTTTAAGTGAGGCTCTCGATTCATTTGAAGAAATGGTTGGTGTTGAATCAGATTTCTTACCCAGTGCTTGGTGCTGATTTAATTTCGTAGGAGTAATTGCAAGCTCTTGGGGACCATAGTTCTCCGCAACTTCAAGCATTTGTTCGATAGGTGTTACGCCGATGATCGCTTGCTCCTTTGACATCATGAAACCGTAGGCGTAAGCCCCTACCAACTTTTTTTTGATGTACACTGGGCTGCCACTCATACCTGCAACTGGACCAGAGAGTTTGTTCTCGTCATCCAGTGCCTCGCAGATGATGACTGCCCGTTGTGGGCCTGCGAAGTTTTGTTGTACCCCAAGTACACGGAGCTTGAAGGTCTCTATTTTGGTTCCTGCGATAACCGTTCGCCATTCGCCAAGCATCCCACGCTCCACATCCTCAAGAGGGAAAATTTCTGTGTCTTTGTCTGCTGCGTTAAGATAGCATTTCAGCAGTACAATAATTAGAGGGATAAAATGTCGGGTAAACATGTGCTGAGGAAGCGAAACAGTTTTTCTGCTTCCTACAAGCAAAAGAGACTCTTTGGTGAATCAGGAAATTAAGCACTCCCCACTCATAGCATCCGGTTTCTGAAGACCCATGATACGTAGGATTGTTGGTGCTATGTCACCGAGCTTTCCTTTTGGCTTAAGTTGTAGGGATTCTAAGCCTTGTCCGGAGATAACCATCTCCACAGGGTTAAGCGTGTGTGCAGTGTGCGGCCCTCCCGTAGAGGGATTGAAAAGCTGGTCGGCATTCCCGTGGTCAGCTGTTACAATAGCAATACCTCCAATCTGATGAATAGCTTTTACAAGTTCACCAACGCCCTGATCTACAACTTCGCAGGCTTTGATAGTCGCTTTGAGACTGCCCGTGTGACCCACCATATCAGGATTAGCGTAATTTACGCAGATGAAGCCGTACTTTTTTGAAAGTATTGCTTCCTTCGCAATTCTAGTGACATCGGGCGCTGACATCTCGGGTTGTAGGTCGTAAGTAGGAACCTTCGGGCTCGGTGCCACTGAGCGCTCCTCACCTGGAAAGGGTTCCTCACGATAGTCGTTAAAAAAGAAGGTTACGTGCGGGTATTTCTCTGTCTCAGCGCAGCGGAACTGATGAATGCCCAACCGCGAGAGATAGCCACCTAGTGTATCCTCCATTTTAGGTGGCTTTGGAAAGAGAACATTTTGGCAGAGACCTGCTTGGTAATCCGCCATGGTTACGTAAAAGGTCTCGGGCCATACCTTGCGTTCGAAGCCATCGAAATCGGCGTGGAGAAACGCACGGGAAATTTCTCGAGGCCGATCCCCTCGATAATTATAAAACAGCACGCAATCACCGTCGCCTATTGTTGCAATGGGTTGTCCTGCCGTGTCAGTTATCAAGGTTGGGGGTACAAACTCATCACCCTTCTGGTTATCGCTGAGGGGATTGTCATAGTAGTGCTGTACAGCCTCGATTGCAGATGTAGAAACACGTTCGGGCGCAGCTCCAGTTAAGCAGTCATAAGCTTTAATCACACGCTCCCAACGGTTGTCCCGATCCATAGACCAGAATCTGCCGCATACGGAGGCAATACGTCCCACTCCTATTTCCTCACATTTGGCTTCTATCTCCTCAATATATCCTAAACCGCTAGCAGGAGGTGTATCCCTTCCGTCCGTAAAGGCATGTATGTAGACTTCTTCTAGTCCAGATTCATCAGCTACTTCGAGAAGACCATATAAGTGGTCGAGCATTCCGTGGACTCCAGCGTCGGATACAATGCCCATTAAGTGTAGCTTAGCCCCAGACTTTACCTTTTCAATTAGGGCTTGCAGTACATGGCTGTCTTTAACTGAACCTGTCGAGAAACCCTTGGTGATACGTACGATTTCTTGGTCCACAATCCGTCCCGCTCCAATATTTTGGTGCCCGACCTCACTGTTGCCCATTACTCCTTCTGGAAGTCCGACTTCCGGTCCATGAGCGACAAGTTCAGTCCGTGGACACTCCGTTGTCAGACTATCTGAGACGGGCGTTTAGCAA
>CAJWWL010000127.1 GCA_913048125.1 uncultured Opitutia bacterium
CTTAAGCCTGATGCCCCCAGCGACATACGAGGCGAGTTCAATCCAATTGGCACAAACGTGGATGGCATCCAGATCTCCGAACTGATGCCTAGATTGGCTCGCAACATGGACAAGTTTGCCCTCATCCGATCCATGGCAGATTCGCAGGGTGCTCATGATTTGTACCAATGCCTTACTGGATATCCTCGAAGTTTTAAAGGCTTCGGCGGTGGCACACCATCTATGGGGGCATGGATTTCTCGGCTCCACGGTCCTGCAGGGCAAGGCATCCCCCCTCACTTGTCTCTAGTGTACCCTACCGGTCACAATCCCTGGGGCGACCCGGGAGAAGGTGGATTCCTTGGTATGGCTCATGGTCCATTTCGTCTGGTAGGCGGCAAAGGTGATAGTACCTCCACCCAGAGCGCTGAAAACATGGTGCTCCGAGACCTCAGCCTAGAACGACTGCAGGATCGCGAACAACTTCGTAAGGCCGTAGACAATCTTCGCCGAGACATCGACCAGACCGGCAACTTCACTGGTGTTGATGAATTCACCCAGCAGGCGCTTGGCATACTGTCTTCCTCCAAGCTCGCACAGGCTCTGGATCTTTCTGACGAGGACCCCCGCACTCTGGAACGCTACGGCAAACCTGATCCTGAATGGCGGGCTGACGGTGCTCCTAAGATGACCACAAGTTTCCTCATGGCTCGCAGACTTGTCGAAGCGGGTGCTCGATATGTATCTCTCAACTTCAGCCGCTGGGACTGGCACAGCAATAATTTCGACCGTGGTCGCACAGACATTCCCATGCTCGACAATGCTCTGACATCACTCGTCGAGGACCTCCACGAACGCGGTCTGGACAAGGATGTAACCGTAGTCTGCTGGGGAGAGTTTGGACGCACCCCGAAAATCAACGCCAAGGCTGGACGCGACCATTGGCCGAAAGCTAACTTCTGCCTTCTTGCTGGTGGAGGTCTCCGCACCGGACAGGTCATTGGCTCCACTGATAAGCACGCGGCAGAACCTAATGACCGCCCGGTTAAATTCCATGAGGTTCATGCAACTTTACTTCACAACCTTGGCGTCTCTCCTAACCACGATCGGATCTTCGACCTTCGGGGGCGTCCCCAGTACCCGATCCCCCATGAAGTAAAGCCTTTGAAGGAATTGGTGTAGACCATCTAATATCAACTTCGTTATCTAGCTCCTACCTGCAAACTACTCAAACTCTCTTTAATTAACCCTCCCCCACTCACTCATAAACATGAAATTCATCCTCACGTCCCTGACGTTTCTAGCTCTTATTGCCTCTTCCACCCAAGCAGCTAAAGAAAACCCGCAAAAGCTGAAGTCTATTCTTGGTGATGACCTTTCGGGCTGGAAAGTACCCGCTGGAAATGACAAAGCCAACTGGTATACTGTCAAAGATGGCGTGCTGGTCATTCAAAGTGGCCCTAAGAAGAAAGGGTCGGTTCTCTGGACTGAAAAAAAATTCAAAGACTTCATCGTAGAGTTGGATTTTCGTTTTGGGGAAGGCACCGTAGACTCTGGTGTACATGTTCGTAACCGTGACCAAATCCAGATTGGCATCTCAGGTTCCCTTAAGCGCGACATGACCTGCTCCCCGTATATACCTGGAAAGGGGTACCCTGTGGAGGCCAAGAATATCAAAAAACTTCTTAAGGCCAAGGACTGGAACACCATGCGTATCCGAGCGGTTGGTAAGAAGTACACGGTCTGGCTTCAAGGAGAAGAGGTCATGAACTATGAGTCCTCCTCAGCGATTGAAGAAGGGCCTATCGGGATCCAGCTTCACGGCAACCGCAACATGGGCATCGACTACCGTAACATCAAGGTAGCCGAACTCTAGGATCTAGCGATCCGTCTCTAAGTAGCTGCAATGGCACAATGCAGCAGCATTTAATAAACTCGCCCTACGCAAAGTCATGAGACGATCACTCTTTCCACAAAACTTCTTCGCCCTCATTCCATTGTGCGGACTTGCACTTCTCATTCTCTCATCTCGGACTTCTTCTGCATTCCCCAAAATACCTGAGGAGGAAGGTGCGCGCAATCTGGAGGAGTACGCAAAGACCTACTCTAATCGCGAGGAATGGCAGGCTCGTGCCAAGAAGATCAGAGCTGGTATTCTCGAAGGTTCAGGACTGAATCCGCTGCCTCGTCGTACACCTTTAGAAAGTGTCATTCACTCGCGAAAGGAGATGGATGGCTATTCTGTAGAAAACGTATACTTTGAAAGCCTGCCTGGCTTCTTCGTGACTGGTAATCTTTACCGCCCACTTCGCAAAGGGAGCCTCAATAGTTTCGCTGGCGTACTCTGTCCGCACGGACACTCCAAGGAAGGCCGTACAGCTGAGTACACTCAGGTGCGCTGTGCGGCTCTTGCCCGCATGGGATCCATTGTATTCGCCTACGACATGGTGGGTTGGAACCAAGACAACCGCCAAACCGACCACCGCAAAGACAAGAACGTCTTCGCATTCCAGACTTGGAACAGCATGCGCGCACTAGACTTCCTCTTGAGTTTTAGAGAAGTTGATCCACGACGCATAGGTGTGACCGGTGAGTCTGGGGGTGGCACACAGACATTTATGCTCACCGCACTCGACGACCGTGTGCGTGTGGCAGCTCCGGTAGTTATGGCGTCCGCCCACTTCTATGGCGGATGCAACTGTGAGAGCGGTGTGCCGATCCACAACCGTAAGGAATACCAGACGAACAACGCGGAGATTGCCGCCATGGCAGCACCCCGTCCCCTTCTACTGGTATCTGTTGGCGGGGACTGGACGAAGAACACACCCAAGGTCGAGTTCCCCTACGCCCAGCGCGTTTACAGTATCATGGGCGCTCCCGGCAACGTACAGAATCATCATCTCCCTGAAGACAAGCACGGTTACGAGTTCTCAAAACGCCAACCTGTCTATCGTTTTTTCGCCCAGCACTTGAAGCTGCGACTAAGCCGTATCTCTGATGACGAGGAAAAGATCTCGGAGGATTTCTTTAAACCCCTGAAAGCTGAGGAGCTATTTGCCTTTAATGATAGCTATCCGCGACCCAATCACGCAGTCCAGGGTGCAGAAGCCTGCCTAGCAGCTCTTCGCAAGGCTCAGAAATAGAGTCGCCTATAGCTCATCTTTTACCGCCTTCTGCCAACGCTGAAGAAACGTCTTCCGAGGAAGTACACGTGCCCCAAGGTCGAGCTTGTATTGCATGCCTGGATGCCCAAGATTCCAAAAGGCAATTCCTTGCGCCTCAAGATGTTCTGCCAACAAGTGCATCTGCAACTTACCTGCATGATTGTGGGTATGGTTCTCCCGATTGAGAAATCCAGTGAGACTGGTGTAGGTTCGGCCAATGCGATAGCCAATTTCTCCGGCGACAATCCCATAACCAGATGCCTCAAGACCTACAGGAATAAGCTCAAAGTCTCGGTGAATGGAATCCTTCAACAGAGCCTCAAGTAAATGCTCATATTCCTCAATTAGCCAGCACGGCTGATGACATTTACGAATACCCTCGACCACTGTAGACAAGTTACAACCAACGATCAGGTTATAGTTTTTTGAAGTGCAAGCGGAACTTTGCATCCATCTTCTAAGCGTCCGACCAATGTGCCGATTTTCCCAATCAAGTACGGCATAGGCTTCTTGAATTTCAGGAATCAAAAGGGGAACGCTCACCAAAGGTTCATCCCTAGCATCAGGTGCCTCATAATCAATGGCGGTCGTAATAAATCCTAATTCTGCCAAGCGAATGTAGAAACGAGAATCCCATTCTCTGGACCAGTAGAGAGTCTCTTTTGCGGTCAATATGGCTTGAACCAACGACTCGGCATCAAGCACCTCACTGGATATCGGATAAATGGACTCCTGAGACTCAGACATGTCGAAAACCTAGCCTTAACATTGAAGCCACTCACCGGTCTCTTCACACTTAAATCGCCGTGGTCGAGAAGAACCCAACTCGTAGTGCAATCTTCTTTCTGAAGCCAGATCGATGAAGGTTGGGTAAAGTTCACGACTCGTCCATAACCAAGCGTTCATAGCACCATCCAAATACTTCAATTCCTTCATCTCTTGGGGAAAAGCATCTTCCCAACTACTACAATCTTTCAAGCACCAGTCCAAATCCTGCAATTGCATCGATTGACCGAAATCCATTTTACAGAGAACGCTCTTCTGGAACTGAAACAAGGTTTCCAAAGAACGCCAGTCCGACTCGATATCCTGAAAGATCAGTCGAGCGGCTTCCTCTTCACCGACTTGAGCCAACATCCATGCCTTGGAAGCTTTCAGACAGGGATGGGTAACGACAGGCAAAATAGAAAGATTCCACTGGTGTGCTTCCTCGATCTCATCTTGCGAAAGCTCCCAGTACTCTTCAGGGAAAAAGTTTCCCAATTCAGGAAGTTCTTTCACACAACGAAACACCACCATCGTCGCTTCAGGAATCCAGCTCCGAAACTCAAAATACTCACGCAGCCGATACATGGCAATCTGGATAAAGGACTCAGTAATCCACAAATAGTCCTGATGAATCACGTGGCTTCTACCAGGGATCAGGTAAGGAAAGAACTTCGAAACCGTATTGCGAACTATTGGAACAGTCTTCCACGCATCATTGACCAGAAGCTCGATAGGCTGCCCACTCCAACCCTGTTGCTCTAGGTCAGCTACATAGACATTCACATACTCCAGAAAATCTCGGATCTGGTTCTTGTATTCATCAACAAAGATTTCTGCATCTCTGTATTTATCTGCCAAATGAGAACCCTGTACCCACATCTCCATAAATGAATCCCACTGGAAACGATCGAAGGCATCCACATATGAAAGATCTTTTTTGATACGTGGATTAACTGCCAATCCCCGACCAAGAGCCTTGGTTAATGACCCCAACCATGGCCCAAACTCAACGATTCGGCCTAGGCCAGTAAAGACTTTAGAAGCAAAAAGCTGGCAATAACGTTGCTCTTGGCGACTCGTGGCGGCGAAATCTGACATCTAGCTCCAAAGCATCTGCAAAGAATAGAAATGCAAGACCAACCGATGTAGATCTAAAATGTAAGAGTAATTATGAGACTCTAGGAGCTGTTCGTGTTGTGGAGCAATCTTGTGTAGGTATATTACAACTCATCGACCACTACATTTCACGCAGGTGGCAGCATCAGGAGAGAGTTCCAGACGCGCTTCAGGGATAGGCTCCTTGCAAGCGATGCAGATGCCATAGGTGCCTAGGGACATGCGTTCAAATGCACTTTGTATGCGTAGAAGTTGATTTTCTCTACGACGACGAAGCTCCAGTGCCATCTGCTGATCTTGCATGGCATCCATTCGAGAGAGGCGTCCAATAGAAGTATCCAGCTTTACTGCGGAGGAGGAGTCTTTGCTTGTTTCAAGGTGTTCTTTAATTTCTAAACGGAGTTCCTTGAGACGTTCTCGGAAATGCTTGATACGTTCGGGTTCCATAACGAGGAGCTACTCTAGTTTTACTGTAATTTCTGCGCTGAAGGCTAAATGATGGTCGAGTCTTTCAGCTATAGTCCGAGCAATTGTGGCACGGTTACGATCGAGTTTCCCATGAAACAGTTTCTTTTCGAGATGAAGGATGGTGACAGGTTGATCGAGGTTGAGCATTTGATCATTGAGCAAAATATTTAAACGACTGACACCTTCAGCTTCAAGAACACGAACAACTTGACCTTCTATCTCGGCAACTATCTTGCTGCCTGGCTTTACTTGATTCTTCGGTAGGGCCAACCAATAGAAACGTGAATGTGTAACCTTGGATTGCTTCCAGACTATGCGTTCAGGGATAGGGTTGCGGGTAAATTCCCTCATCCACGGAATAGCTTCAGCATCTCGGAGTTTCATCCAGTGCCCCAGTCCCTTATGGATCTTAACCGCGTGAACGTAGCCTTCGGGATCTCGCTTTTGAAGTGTGGCAAGTTGCTCACCCCACTTAGCTGCTACTTTGTTACGGTTGTATCCGCTATCAAGAGCACCTACATGAATAGCAAAGCCGATGTTTCTAAGACCCAGAGGCGAGGCGTCGTTTGGGTGTCCCGCCATCATGGATGCAGCAGCTAGGCGATCGGCCATTCTGGGCGCGAGCTGGTAGACTCCATCTCCACCTGCGGAGTAACCCATAAAATAGACTCGGTTGGGATTCGCACCCATTACATGCACAGCCCCTTGAATGAGACGGTCAAAAAAATGGTCGACATGGGACTGATGCCAGAGATTCCAAGTATTGGTAGGCGCTCGAGGTACGAGGTAGAGGCTATCCGGAGGTTGATAAAGGCGGATTTGATTGCGCCATTGTGAGTCATTGACTTGAGAAGGTGCACCTCCCCCGCCATGCATCGAGAGGTATAGATCCCATCCAGCGGAAGGTTTGCGGCCAAAAGTACGGTAGTCAAATTTCATGACCTTATCGCCAATCTTCACCTGCTTAACTGCCCATTCGTTCTGAAAGGCAGGCTTAACTACAGAGATCTGTTCCGCTAAAAGTTTCTGTGTGACGTGATCTGCTTCTTGACGAGATAGACCGGAACCATTTAGCAGAAACGCATTAGCCAGAAAGACTGATGGAAACAGAAGACGCTTCATTAGAACTCAGGGACTTTTAATCACAAGAGGTTGGTGGCGTACGCCCTTTTTATCTGGAAGAAACATGGATCCGACTTCCACCACAACCTTGTCTAGATCGACACTTGTCTTTGCACACTGAGGACTCTTCTCGGAGTTGTAATAGGCATAAGCCGATTTTAAGGGAGGAGCTTTTCCGTTGAGTCTAGGATAACCAAAAGTCACAGATACCTTTGGTATTCCTGATTTTGGAATTTTGCTTGTTGCATAGATTTCCACAAAGGCAGCGTTACGATCCCAGAAGGTGAAGTCCTCGCCTTCGAAACGAAGGCTGCCCATATAGGTGGTGAAGTCGCTCTTGTGTGAACGAACAAGGCAGTGAAACCAAGTATGCGGTTTTTCTTTAATCAACTCCAAGTCCCCTTTCACAATTGAATAAGTGTAGGTACCTGCCTTCCATGCATAGGTTCGACGTACACTACAGAACTGCCCTTCATAACCCGCACTTTCGCAGAGGCCACCTTTGACAGTGCGTACATGAGATAGACCTATCGGTTGCTTGAGATCATGAGACCAGCGAGAAAAGATGGCACCGCGACCCGGATGCACTCGAGTTCGACTTTTTTTAGAAGCCCAACCATTCACATTGGTTTGAAGACCCCCATAGAACTGCAGACCGTTGATCTTGGCGATTCCCACAGGAGAGATGTACAAGTTGTAGCTTTCGGGAATATCTCGATCGATGGTAACATCCACCTCGAGCGACTCAAAGTTTGCCGTCGGATTCTCAAAGCGCCACCAAATATCTGTTAGGTGCCATGGAAGTCTTGGTAACCCGATGCCAAGTTTAGCTGCCATTTCCTGCGCAGAAGGCTGCTGATGAGACAAGGGTTCAGCCAAAGTTGAACCAACAGCCGAAAACATAAGAAAGAAAACAAGAGGTGAGGCTTTAGGCATGGACTAACAGCTTGTCACTTAAGGCCTACCTCGCAATGCAAATCCTTGACGGCTTATACACAGATGGATTGCTTCTTAAGCCTAGTACAAGTACATGATTCGAAATCTAATCATTCTTCTGTTGGCGCTGGTAGCAACAAAAGGTTCAGCCATTGGATCTCAACCATTTCCTCAACCACACAACACACAGGAAATTACCACTCCTTTTCTCTCTGCCGAAGAAGCGATTAAAGGTATAAATCTACCAGAAGGCTTCACCATCAATCTCTTTGCGGGTGAACCTCACGTAAATCAGCCTATTGCGATGACTTGGGATGCCAGAGGCAGGCTCTGGGTTGCCGAGTGCTACACCTACGCCAAGAGCGGTATCAAGTTTGATACGAATCTGCGAGACCGTATCCTCATCTTCGAAGACACCAATCAAGATGGCCGTTTCGACAAGCGCACCGTATTCTGGGACCAAGCTCAGCGCCTCACCAGTATCGCAGTTGGCCATGGAGGCGTTTGGGCGACCTGCGCCCCCAACTTCCTCTTCATACCCGATAAAAACGGCGATGATGTTCCAGATGGAGACCCAGTAATCCTACTGGATGGTTGGGAGGGCAACCCTATCGGCCATAATATTGTAAACGGACTCAAGTGGGGAATAGATGGTTGGCTATATGGGAGGCATGGCATCACTACGACCTCGCACGTTGGCACTCCTGGAACTCCTCAAGAGGAGCGCAGAAAGTTGAGATGCTCTATTTGGCGATACCACCCTATTCGCCATAGCTTTGAGGTCGTCTGCGAAGGCACTACAAACCCATGGGGTCACGATTGGGACGAACATGGACAACTCTTTTTCATCAATACCGTCATAGGTCACCTTTGGCATGGTGTTCCAGGGGCCTATTTCAAGCGTATGCACGGACAGCACTTTAATAAGCATCTTTACGAACTTATCGATCAAACCGCAGACCATTATCATTGGGACAAGGGAAAGGAGCACTGGGCCGATCTTAAAAGAAAGGGCATGACCACCAGCACCGATCAAGCAGGCGGTGGTCATGCACATTGTGGAATGATGATTTATCAGGGTCAAAACTGGCCCACTCATTACCAAGGGAAGGTATTCACTGCCAATCTTCACGGACGTCGCATCAACTGCGACCGACTCCAACGTAAAGGTACAGGTTATACGGGTAAACATGAGCCCGATTTCATGAAGATTACTGATCCATGGTTCCGAGGTGTCGAGATTGATTACGGTCCTAGCGGCGAGGTCTATATTCTTGACTGGTCTGACATAGGTGAGTGTCACGAGAATGACGGTGTTCATCGGACTTCAGGACGTATTTATAGAATCATCCACGGAAAGCTACAGAAACCTAAATTTGGCGACCTGAGAAAAATGAGCACCCTGGAACTGGCCCATCTCCAAGCTGATGGCAACGAGTGGTATGCTCGAAAGGCTAGGTTGATCCTTCAGGAACGAGGCAACCAAACCGAACCAACTCCCAGCGAAGGGAAGGCTCGTGAATTTCTATTACGAACACTTACAGAGCATGAAGATGTACGAATCAAACTCCGAGCACTTTGGACCCTGCACACCATGAGAGGTGGACTCTCCGAGAACATGCTACAAAAGCTGCTAGACCACGAGGAGGAACATCTCCGATTGTGGGCAACGAGGCTACTAGCTGATGATGGTAAAACACCCTCCAACCAGTCAATAGATGCAATGACTCGTCTTGCGAGAAAAGAAAGCTCAGGGCTCGTCCAACTCTACCTGGCTTCAGCCTTGCGCAATTTTCCGAGCGAAAAAAAATGGCAACTGGCCACACAACTAGCCAGCAAAGAAGCTTTCGCGGAAGATCCTGTGCTGCCACTAATGATTTGGTACGG
This sequence comes from uncultured Opitutia bacterium, assembly GCA_913048125.1. Taxonomy (GTDB): domain Bacteria; phylum Verrucomicrobiota; class Verrucomicrobiia; order Opitutales; family JABJCN01; genus JABJCN01. Next base: position 9,441 of record CAJWWL010000127.1, read on the forward strand.
AATCGAACCAGCAGTCGTTGGCAACCCAGCAAAGGCTCTCCAGTTGGTCAGGGCGACCAAAATGCCTAAGCTTCGCCAGTTCATTCCCAGAAGACTGGCTGCGAATTAATTTTTACTACCAAAAAATAAACGTTTAAAGAAAGGCCCCACATGCATTCTACTGACCGAAGAAATTTCATCCGCCAAGGCGCTTTTGGTGCAACTGTTTTCTTGGCAGGTACCACTGCGTCCTCTCGTGTCCTTGGAGCTAATGATCGCTTGCGCGTTGCCGTTGCCGGCCTTAACGGCAGAGGTAATAGCCATATCAGTGGACTTGCCGGCCAGAAAAATGTCGAGGTGGCATGGCTTATCGACCCCGACAGTAAAGTACTTGAACGCCGCGCTAATGAACTTCGTAAGCG
>CAJWWL010000128.1 GCA_913048125.1 uncultured Opitutia bacterium
AAAGTGCTTTCATGCACCTGTATTTCTTTCCATTTTCCGACCCGGGTACTGCCAATTGAGGCTCCCGGGTTTTTTGTGCCAATTTCGAAAATAAAATCATACATCCCCTCTCAGAAAGGTAAGTACCATGTCGACTGAAGAAAACCAGAACTCCAACTCCGATGTAGCCTCTATGGACGACGTTAAGGCCGTAGAAAAACTTCGGGCCGCCCGCGAGGAAATCGTGCAGGAACTGCGCAAAGCTATTGTCGGCATGGATAACGTCATCGACGAAGTGCTGATCTCTGTTTTCTCAAGGGGGCATGGCCTACTGGAAGGTGTGCCGGGATTGGCGAAGACACTTCTGGTTAGCTCTATTGCAAAGTGTTTGTCTCTATCGTTCCGTCGCATCCAGTTTACTCCCGACCTGATGCCTTCCGACATCACTGGCACGGAAGTCCTACAGGACGATCCTGACGGCGGTGGCCGCAAGTTCCAATTCTCCAAGGGGCCCATCTTCTCAAATATCGTACTGGCTGACGAAATCAACCGCACGCCGCCGAAGACACAGGCTGCACTTCTCGAGGCCATGCAGGAAAAAATGGTTTCCGCGGGTGGTGACGATTACGAATTGGACCTCCCGTTCTTCGTGCTGGCCACTCAGAATCCCTTGGAGCAGGAGGGTACCTATCCGTTGCCTGAAGCTCAGTTGGACCGTTTCATGTTCAAGATACACGTCGAGTATCCGACTGAAGCTGAAGAAATTGAAATCATGCGTCAGGTTACAGGTACCAGCAAGCCTGACCTCAAAGCTGTACTTTCTAAAGAGGATATCCTTGCACTGCAGGATCTAGTCCTGCGCGTACCAGTCGCTGATCATATCTACAGCTATACCGCCAAGCTTGCGCGGGCTACCCGACCTAACGAAGCTGAAGCTCCGGAATTCATCAAAGAATGGGTCTCCTTCGGTACCGGTCCCCGAGCCTGCCTCAACCTGATTCTGGCTGGCAAGGCACGAGCTATCCTCAAGGGACGCTTTAATGTAGCCATCGAAGATATTCAGGAACTTGCACTCCCTGTTATGCGCCATCGCATGGGTCTGAACTTTGCTGCACAGTCTGAAGGTAAAAGTACGGATGATGTGATTCGACAACTGTTGGACCACATTCCATCCGACGAGAAGCTCTACGAAGCAGCTAGCTGATCGCACCGAATTTTCGTCCAAACGCGCAGGCAATCAGCAACATCCTAGATGCAGGCCAAGTATCTAAAGCCGGAGACTCTTACTAAACTGGGACCACTCGATGTGGTGGCCCGACAAGTCGTAGAGGGCATCCGTATCGGAATGCACCGCAGTCCCGTGCGCGGCATCAGTACAGAATTCTCCGCTTATCGCCAATATGTAGCCGGTGATGAAATTCGCCACGTTGACTGGAAGCTTTATGCTCGTACGGAGCGACCTTATGTGAAGCTTTTCGACGCGGAGACTAACTTTATAGCCAATCTACTCCTGGATGCCAGTTCATCGATGACCTTTCAGTCCGGTGGCATCTCCAAACTCGAATATGCCAAGTTCATGGCTGCGACCTTGGCCTACCTGATTGTAGACCAGCGGGATTCCGCCGGTGTGGGCATTTTTGACGGCGAACTGAGAAATTACGTCGAACCCAAAAGTACTCTGGGGATTCTAGCCGACATCTCTCGTGAACTAGAGAAGGTCGACCCTCGTCCCCGTACGGATATTGCCTCGCTTCTTCATGAGTTTGCGGGGCGCATGAAGCGTCGTGGAATGGTGTTTCTGTTTTCTGACCTTCTCGACAACACCGATGATTTCCTGAAGGGAATTGGCCATCTGCGTTTTCGCGGCCATAATGTGACTGTATTTCATATTCTTGATCCTCACGAGATCGAATTTCCACTCAATGGAGTTTGGCGTTTTGAAGGCCTCGAAAACGATGGTGAGATCGTGACCCAGCCTGCACGGGTCCGCGCTGCCTATTTAAAGGAATTGGAAGCTTTCATTACCGACGTGCGCCGAGCCTGTGTGAAGAACGGTGCGGACTATGTGCTGGTCAACACCAATGACCCAATTGAGTCGATCCTCTCCAATTATCTCCTTCAGCGCACCATGGCTGCTAAGACAAGATGATGCAGGTTCTTACATTTTTGGCGATTTTGGGGATGGGCTTCTTGCAAGCCATCTTTGCCTCAGAGACGCCAGAGTCGGCTACATCCGCTCCATCTTCTGCTCCTGCAGTGATTGGAGATATCTTGATGGAAGATTTCGAGGAGAAGAAGCGTGATTGGAAGTTCGAGGGGTCGTCCTTTCAGGGCTATGGCGGAGGTGACTATTGGCGTCCGGGCCGAGGGGATCATGGACCGATTCGATTGGTTGGTTATCGAGGACAGAAAGCTCTCAAGAGTTGGGGGCCACATGGTCGAGACATCGATAAGCAGACCGGTCTTGCGACTTCCACCCCTTTTAAGTTGGAGCGTAAATTCCTGCGTTTCCTACTTTCTGGAGGTCACTATCCTGGGAGGGCCTGTGTCAACCTTGTTGTGGATGGTAAGGTGTTAGCTTCTGCGACAGGTCAGAATTCCCACATTCTTGAACCTGTTGCTTTTGACCTCTCTGCTCATCAAGGTAAGGAGGCGTATCTTGAAGTCGTGGACAAGGTCACTGGACCTTGGGGCCATGTCTGCATCGATATGGTCTACCAAGTCGATGAGGCTTCAAATGCGCGTATTGTTCGTGATGGTTTGCCGCGTGGTAAAGATCTGCTCTGGACTCGCGAGGGATTACTAGAGGGACGTCTTGAGTGGAACGATGATGGGGCGCTTGTTTTAGATGGGGAACCCATACTGTTTGAGTCCGTAAAAAGTATCTTTTTGGATCGGGCACCCGCAGGGAGTCCAACCCAGCAAGGCATTCGTCTTCGGACTGGAGAGTTTTGGCTCGTTGATCTGAGAAGTTTGAAAAAGGACGGTAAATTTGAAATCAACAGTCCTCATTTTGGTGGACGTTCCGTTGACAAGGAAGTGGTGACCAGTCTGGAGTTTGCCCCCAATCTAGATCCTTCAAAGGCCAATCGTCCCGGCATTCTATATCGAACCAACGGACGTCCGCTTCCCGGCAAATTGGTCTGGTTGAAGCACGACAATATAGCCTTGGATTCTCCATTGGGCATCATTCCGATGCCCAGGAAGGAGCTCCACCGTTACATTCTTCCTGAGGCAGTGGATGAGCCTGACCTGTCACTTGATGAAGTCGGAATGGTGGATGGGACCATTTTCAGGGGGACAGTCGGCTTTGCAGATGGGAAAGTACAGATCCTTCATCCAATCTTGGAAACCCTGCAGCTGGATTGGAAAGAGATTCGGTACATCTCGAGGGCTGGTAACGGGATTTCCTGGTTGGCTGATCTAGAGAGAACTTCTGTAAAGTCTATTGGGCCTTTGGGCCCCAAGCCATTTTTCGATCAATCAAACGCTCGCGACGAGGATTCACGCTTCCTCTCCACTCTGCGAGTAACACCTCAAACAACACTCCGATACAAGCTCGACGGTAGCAGCGGGATTCGTGAATTTCGAGCAGTCCTTTCTCCCATTCCCGGCTGTCGAGGTGACGCCACTGTAATTATTGCTGCGTCCGGTAAGGAGTTTTATCGGCAAAGCCTTTCAGGAGGGGAGCCCTCTAGGACGCTAAGGTTACCTGTGCCCGTTGGAGATGAACTTGAGTTGCGCGTGGAGTTTGGCAAACGAATGGCCTTCCCGTGCGGTATCGATTTGGGTGACGCTCAGATTGCGATGCTAGATGCCAACAAGGAGGTCCAGCCATGAGTACCGTAAACTCATTTGCACTTTGGGGAACTCTTGCAGGCATCGGAGTCGCAGTCCCGATTATTATTCACCTACTCCACCAGCGGCACCGCCGTCGGACGGATTGGGCTGCGATGGAACTTTTACGCAAGGCGCTTGTGATTCGCTCGGGACAGGTCAAGTTGGAGGACCTGCTCATCCTTCTTTTACGTTGTCTTGTTCTAGCGCTTGCAGCTTTTGCCATGCTTCGACCCTTTCTTGACTCGGACAGTAGTATCATTCCGGGAGAGAAGAAGGCTGGCATGGTGGTTGCCATCGACGCGTCCTACAGCATGTCTCATGGTAAGCATGCCCAGCGTTTTGATCGTGCAAAGGAGAAGGCGTTGCAGATTCTAAAGAATGCCAACGTTGGCGATCCGACTACCGTAGTCCTTCTAGGTCAGAAGCCTAGAATTTTGCTGCGAGGTGTGGGTTATGAAGAGACTCGCTTCAACGAGGTGATCAATGGTGCGAGCACCCTGCCAGAGGCCATGAACCTCGATCGTTGTCTCGATGAGGTTGCCGAATTGGTCGCTGAGCTCAAGGCCCCGCTTAAGGAATGCTACTTGGTTACCGATGGCCAAGCCGTGGACTGGGAGAATCTTTCACAAGATGCTCGTGCCAGTCTCGACTCCGTGGATGGCGAGGCCACCATTTTTGTTGCTCCGATTGCTGACGAGGGTTCCGAGAACCTATCTGTAATGAACTTCCAGTATGCCTCTGGTTCCCTCGTGCCTTCTGGAACTATTCGCTTTGAGGCCGAAGTTCGTAATCATGGTGCACAGATCCAGGATGGAACTACCGCGGTCCTGCAGGTGGATGGCCAGGATGTTAGTCGCCAGTCGGTAGGACCAATTCGTGCTGGCGAATCCAAAGTAGTGGCATTCTACACGTCTTTTGACGGAGGAGGAGATGCAAAAGTTCGTGTAGAATTGAGTGCGGACTCTTTGAATCAAGATAATGCCCGTCAGACCGTTGTTCATGTTCGGGACCGCATAAGGGTGCTGTGTGCGCATGGCGAAGGTCCGTCCGGAAGTAAGCCATCTGAGATCTTCTACCTGGTTCGTGCTCTAGAGTTGAAGAAAAGCCAAGAGAGCACTTCTCTTGATGTGGTTCGTGCCGACTGGCAGGATCTCGATACCGAGGATTTCAATGACTATGATGTCATTTTGCTGGCAAATGTCCCTACCATTGGCGTCGATCTTGCGCAACGTCTGGATCGATTTGTACGAAAGGGTGGTGGACTGGGTATCTACGGTGGAGATAAGCTGGATCTGGATTCTTACAATGCCCAGTTGTACGGCGAGGAGGTCAGTCTACTACCGGGTGAGTTGAGGGGTATGGCCGAGTTTGAAGGCTCTGGCTTGGAAGAGAATCAAGATGAAGCCTCCTGGACAATTGGTCCTATTCAGTCCGACCACGTTCTTGCTAAACTGGCTGCATCCATTCCTGAGGAAGGACGCAACGCAGCCAAGATTCGCAAGGTTCTTCAAGTTAAACCCGATGCCTCTGCGGACACCTTATTAACCCTTTCCCGTAAGGGTCTTCCCTTACTACTCGAGAAACGAGTAGGTGCGGGCACAGTCCTTCTTGTGACAACAACAGCCGACCGCGATTGGGGCAACCTCTGCGTGCACCCTTTCTTTCCAATGATGGCTCAGCAGTCGATCACTCACTTTACCAGTCGGCCGGGCGAACGTACCTACACTGTGGGCGTGCCAGGCGAGGTTTCCTTCACAGGTTTACAGGCGGATGCCTCTGTGACCCTGGCTGAACCTGAAAGTGATCCGCGTGGGGTCAGTTTGTCTGTTCGTGATGATGGTGGCGTATTCTGTTCCGTGGATACTGAGGTTCCCGGATTCTATGAAGTTCAACCCGAGGGCCAGTCGTCCTCTGCGTTGGCGGTCAATATTCTTCCCTCTGAGGCGGACGTTAAGGTTCTCCCTTCTGATGCATTAGGCTCTGCCCTCGGCAAGCCAGAGTGGGTCGTTCCTCTAGACGCCAATCTCGAGCAACTCATCAAGCAAAGCAGAGAGGGACTCGATATTTCTCGTACCTTATTGATACTCGCTCTGGTCGTATTTCTTTTGCAGGGCTTTCTTGCTCGTTTGTTCACGAGCCGCATGAGCGGAGATGACGCAACCGATGTCACTGAAAGCCTTCGTAAACAAACTTTAGCTGCCGCAAGGAGAACTACCTAAGGCAACCGATATCTAGGACCCAATGTTACAAAGACTTTTCAACATCGAACTGGATGAGAGCGTTACTGACGTTCAGCTCGATGTACAGAATGGCTGGATTGTCCTCGTTGTGGTTGCTGTTTTAGCCCTCTATGGAGTTTGGCTTTATCGCTCGGAAAGTTGGCTTTCAAGAGGTCGTCGTTTTGTCATGGGCGGCTGCTACATTCTAGCCGGTACCTTGCTGGCACTCCTGCTTCTAGAGCCAACTTTGAAGATGAAGTCCACCCAGCCTGTAAAGCGTACGGTGCTGGTCTTGGTGGATACTTCTGAGAGTATGAACATCACCGACGATCGTCAGGAAGCATTGGATGTTATGGAGGCAGCCAAGGTTTTGGGGCAGGTGGGACTGAACGAGTCTGCGGCGAATACGAATCTTGGAGCGCTTAAGGAGAATTTGGGCGAAGTCAGCCGGCTGGCCATGGCCAAGGCTGCTCTTGCAAAACCTGAACTCTCACCGGAGGTCAAGCTGGGTGAGGATTACAAGTTTGCATACTACAGCCTTGGTGAACGTCTTGAACCCATCTCTGGTGAAGGAGAAGGTCTTGACTGGATTCAGGATCAGGTCGCCACTGCAGGCAGTTCTCGTATCGGTTCTGCTATTGAGGAGGTCGTGGCTCGCCATGCTGGTCAACCTTTGGCGGGTGTCGTTGTACTCAGTGACTTTGCCTGGATTGAGGGTCGTGACCCTGTGCAGGCTGCCCGAAGTCTAAATAATCAGGTGCCTGTGTTTACCGTTCCTATTGGCCTGCCTGCGCCGCCTGATGTTGAAGTACAGAAGGTTATTGCACCTGAAGTTGCTTTCTCTGGAGACCGAGTTCCTGTGCGGGTTCAGATTGACTCTAGTGGCTTCGATGAAAAGACGGTGGCTCTCACTTTCAAGGTTGGCGAAGAGGAGGCCGAAACGCGAGAAGTCACCCTCAAAGGTGGCGTGCAATTTGAGAAGTTCGAGTACGTGCCGGGCAACGAGTCTGGGTCGGTTGAACTAGCTGTTTCCGTAGAGGATGTGACTGGTGAGACCACGGACGCAAACAATGCAGACAGCCACAATATACGAGTCGTCAATGAGAAGATAAATGTCCTCTACGTAGAAGGAATGCCTCGCTGGGAATTTCGTTACCTTCGTTGGGTGTTACTTCGCGATCCCAGACTGAACGTACGTTTCCTGATGACTCAAGGCGATAAGCACCTAGCTGCTACTTCTCCTCGGCATTTGGGTGCCTTTCCTTCTAAAGCAGAAGAGATTCTCGACATTGACTTGGTGATTCTCGGTGATGTCAGTTCCCGCTATTTCAAGCCTGAGCAACTTCAGTGGATGGAGGACTTGGTCAAGAAAGGTGGCGGCTCGCTTCTAATGCTCGCTGGTCCAGTAGGTTCGCCTTCCTCCTACACGGAGACACGCATCGCTGAAATGCTCCCTGTCAAGTTGGACAGCGTGCGTTGGCGTGGTATGCCATCGACTGTACATCCGGTGGTAACGGCTGCGGGCTTGGAGAGTAATGTTGTCTCTCTAGGGGATACGAAGGAGATGACGAACCGAATCTGGTCCTCCGTGCGACCTATGGGTTTTCTTCCTGAACTCGCTGGCCCCAAACCGGGAGCTACTACACTACTTTCAATTCCGCGTGATGCCTCTGATCCAACCGTGTATCCACTCGTGGCATGGCAACGTTACGGGACGGGCAAGACCATGTTCGTGGGTTCGGCCGACCTGTGGCGACTGCGTCGCGAAGTGGGTGAGACCTTTCATGCGCGATTCTGGGGTCAAGCTATCCAGTTCCTGGCGCTTTCCAGACTTCTTGGTCAGAATAAACAAGTTCACATTGAGACCGGGAGTGGCGAGTATGGAAGTGGTGAGCATGTAGACGTATTCGCCAACGTTCTTACAGAATCCTTCGAGCCAGTAGAGCAACCTTCCTATACAGTACTTCTTGAGAAGGATGGAGAAAGCGGACTACCCACTGAATTGGAGTTGATCCCCGTGCCGGCCTCACCTGGTCTTTACGCAGGTACTGTCCTCGCTGGAGATGCAGGTAAATACACTCTTGCTGCCCGCTCGGCAGATCCATCCATTGCCAATTCCGCAGAATTTCTAGTCAAAAATATCCCACTTGAAAAACGCGATACCAAGGCTCGGGCCGAGGTTGCGGATCAGATTGCTGCACTCACGGGAGGTCAGGTTCTCGCTCCAAGTGAACTGGGTACACTCGGAGACCTCGTCAATTCCGAGGAGGTTTTCACCGTTACGACCAAGCCTCCAAAGTCCTTATGGGATATCCCCGCTATCTTTATACTTTTGATCATATTAACAGGCATTGAATGGTTCATGCGTCGGAGGGAGAATCTTGTATAGCTAATTGGCGAAATGAATAACGCTGAAACATCTATCGAGAGCAAACTCCGCACTGCGTGGAGTCAGGAACAAAGGTTCTTCCACATGCGTGGAATAGCTAGGTTCTTGATTTGGGCCATAGCGCTAGTGCTGTTGTCGCTTATTATCGATTGGCAGATTCTGTTCCGTTCCCGCGTCACAGGGACACCTCAGATGTTTCTATTGGTAATCAATCTAGTTGTACTCGGTTGGGTCCTGTGGCGTGAATGGTTTCGTCATCTCAAGTCATTTGATCCCGTACGTGTTGCGCTTGAGGTCGAAGCTACACATCCCGAGTTATCCTCCGTGCTGGTGTCTTACATTCAGTTCCAAGGAGAGGATGCCAGTTCCACCAAGTCCTCGCAGGCACTGCTGGACGCTATGCGGGATCAAGCCATCTCCCTGACTCGTCCTCTCGACTTCCGAGAGGTCGTGGACTTCCAGCAACTCCGCAATCTTTTCCTCTTTGCCGTGGTATCGGTAGCAGTTTTCTCTACCATCAGTTACACCAAGTCAGACCACATGCGCCTTTTGTTTCAACGTCTGATCGGTGCAAACATTGACTACCCGACTGAGACGAAGGTGGATCTAGCAACCAAGGATGTGACTATCAAGGAAGGTCAGTCCGTAGAGATTATCGCCAAGGCGACCGGTAGGATTCCCGCGGGAGGTCGACTCTTTGTTCGGTCTTCTTCAGATTCGAACTGGCGCTCCATGCCAATGGCCAAGGGAGAATTTACAGCAGAGACTGCCGACTTTAATCGAACCGTTTCTGAAATCTTTGAAAACTTCATCTACTACGTTCGGGTGGGTGATGCAGTCTCCGAAAAGTTTACGATTTCAGTGTCACCAAGGCCAGTGATCACCGAAACCAAAGTAACTCTCACATATCCCGATTACCTGCAGCGTGATGGTTCCACTGAACCTGCACTGGATACACTGAATTTGTCCGTTCCCGAAGGAACCTTGGTGAAATGGACTCTTAAGTGCACACCTGCCATCAGTGCGCTTGATGTGCTTGTCGGCGAGGAAAAGTACGTAGCTGATGTCAGTGAAGATGGACTTGTTGCCACCTTTGAAATTTCGGCAGAGGATACTTTCAAATATACGTTTCTTTGGACTGAGAAGGACAACGGCTTCAAGTATGATGATATCCAGCACATCGTTCGGGTTGTGCCCGACCGTAATCCAGATATTGAACTGGTGCTTCCATCGGCTGATGGCGTGGGGACGGTAAAGAAGACAATTAACATTCTAGCCAGAGTCTCTGATGATCATCAACTTGGTGCTGCCACCCTCATCTATTCCCTCAATGGCGGAGAAGAGAAACGCAAGGAACTACCGGAAATCAACGGTACCAATAAGGATATTCGTTTCA
>CAJWWL010000129.1 GCA_913048125.1 uncultured Opitutia bacterium
CAAATATACACTGGGTTATGGGTGTATTTACTTTTCTTTTAGGAGTTGTTTGCTGCGGGCTTGTTTTTATTACTTTACTTGCGATCTCTGAGGCGATCCGGGTTTTTATCGACATTGAAGAAAACACAAGGGCACGATCCTAAGTGTCTCTTTAATTTCGCTGAGTCTCTTTAAGAAGCAATTCAAGAGCTAGTTCTACCATCGTGCCGTGATTTCGTCCCTTGAACTCATGAATCTCCGAAGCCTTGTGACCAGCTACTTTCATCATACGCCAGAAGTAGGCATTTTCCTCATAGCGGCCCAATAGTTCCAAATCTCGGTCTCCTGTGGTAAGTACAATTGGTGGAGCATCTGGACGTACGTGATAAAGAGGAGCATACTTATCAATGAGAGGTTTTTCTTTCGCGATACCTCGTTCTTGTCGCGGCGTGAAGTGAGTTATGGTGTGACCACTGAAGGGGTGCAGTCCTGCGATTTGGTTAGCATCTACACCGTGCTTGGCTAAGTAGGTTTTGTCCAGTCCGACCATACTCGTAAGATAGCCTCCAGCTGAGTGCCCAGCGAGGTAGATATTCTTTGGGTCCCCTCCGTATTTGGTAATGTTCTGGAACGTCCATGCGACCGCTGCAGCAGCATCTTCTATGTATGCAGGACACTTAACCTGGGGAAAAAGTCGGTAGTTGGCAGCAACTACAGCGATTCCTTGCTCCTTAAGTTGTTTAGGAATGGACTTTTTTCCGCTACGAAGTCCACCTCCATGAAACCAGACGACCGTGGGGAAGCCTTTTGTATCCGCGGGATAGTATAGGTCGAGTCGGCATCGTTCAGCGATGTATTTGTCTGCCTTTGCCTCAGCTTCTTCCCGATAAATAAGGTCAGTCTGGGTTTTGTATTCAGAAGGATAGCATACTATTGCGCATAATAGAAATGCTATTGGCGAAGAGGCTTTTTTAAGAATCATGCTTCAGGAACAAGCCTTGGATGTGCATGGCCTTCGTTGAGATCCACCCGTTCGGGGCGGCCTTTGTGCATATAGACCACCTGAGTATGATCTAAGCCGAGTAGGCCGAGTATCGTGGAGTGAATATCATGCACGTGAAGTTTGTCTTCTGTGGCGTAGAGACCAAGCTCATCGGTAGCCCCGATTGTTTGACCGCCTTGTACACCTCCGCCAGCCATCCACATCGTAAAGCCAGTAGGGTTGTGGTCACGCCCATCACCCTTTTCACTCATAGGTGTGCGACCAAATTCACCACCCCATATGACAAGGGTTTCGTCGAGTAAGCCCCGTTGCTTAAGATCTGTGATGAGACCGACAATTGGCTGGTCGACCTGAGAACAGAGTGTGGAATGATTCTTTTCCATTCCAGAGTGGCTGTCCCATTTGCTGCCGGCTCCGTGGTAGAGTTGAACGAAACGCACGCCGCGCTCCACCAGCCTGCGAGCCATTAGGCACTGTCTTCCATAGACTTGAGTGGTCTCGTTATCGAGGCCGTATAGGTGGCGTGTAGACTTAGTTTCGGAAGATAGATCTATGGCTTCCGGGGCTTCCGCTTGCATTCGATAGGCTAGCTCGTAACTGCGGATGCGAGCTTCCAGCTCTGTGTTGGATTCCCGTCCTATGGAGTGCTGGCGATTGATCTTATTGAGCAAGGCGAGTTTGCGTTCGTTCCGGTTGCGGCTAACTCCATTGGGTAGGTTGAGATTGGCGATTGGTTCTTCACCAGGTTCCAGAAGTACGCCTTGATATCCTGCAGGCATGAAGCCTGACCCCCAACAGCGAACGCCATTGACGATGGCTGATTTGGAATCTTTCAGGACGACAAATCCAGGCAGGCTTTGGTTTTCTGTTCCCAACCCGTAGGTGGCCCATGCACCAAGGGAGGGGCGACCGCCGAAGACCGATCCTGTATTCATCTGACAAACTCCGCCAGCATGGTTGATTCCATCCGATACGCAGCTTCGTAGGACGCAAAGTTCGTCAGCTATATTTGCATGATTGGGAAGCCAGTCAGAAATCCAGAGGCCTCCTTGTCCATGTTGTTTCCACTTTCGCTTTGAAGCTAGAAGAGGGGAGTTGACCTCACCCATCGCAGTAACTGGACGATCGAAGCTGTCAGGTAGCTTTTGCCCTGCAAGCTTGTTGAGGAGGGGCTTAGGATCAAATAGATCGATATGGCTGGGGCCACCTTCCATGAACAGCCAAATGACACTCTTTGCGTTTCCTAGTCGGTGCGGTATCTTTGAAGCAGCAGGATTAGTGGATGCGCCTTGCAGAATTGATTCGCCAGTGAGTGCAGCCAATGCGAGGGCTCCAAATCCAGAGCCAGCTTTTTCAAGAAACTCTCGTCTAGATGCTGGTAGTTCGAAGTTATAGCAGGGCATGATGATCAGACAGGCCGGTTCGTGTCGAATTTAGTGTAGGTAAAGAAACTCGTTGGAGGTTAGAAGTACGTGGCAGAGGTCTGCTAATGTGGTTTGCTCGCGAGAAAGGGGTTCTTGTTGAGGAGTAGTTTGGCGGACCCATTCAGTGTTAGGTAGGGGCAGGTTGTTTGCGTCTACGGGTTGATTGAATTTAAGGTCGAGTGTCCGAGTTGGTTCTTCAACTGGAACTGAAAATAGAAGCTCTTCTTTTTTTAGAGCGCGTGGAGTGATTAGGAGACGGGCAAGTTGACCGTCCCACAGGTGTCCACGTTGATCTCGGCCTCCAAGTAGCAGTTTGGTGGCAGGATTTTGAAGGCCATGAGCAATTTGAAAGCTTACAGTGGAGCTTTGTAGTTCAGATTTCGATTCACTTAGGTCAGCATAATGAAATGTAACGGTGCTTTTGCCGTTTACTCGAGTCTGAATACTCGCTGCGAGATAGACTGGTTTCCCCGTGGGGATACGAAGGTTGGAGGCGATTGGTTCGTAGATGGTTCTGCCACCGGGGTTCTGGCCAATGAGGTGTAGTATGAAGTTTCTTGGCTGATAGCGAGATTTGACACTGGTTATGCCGAAAGTCCAACCTGAGCGACTTTGGTTACCATTCCATCGAGATGCTAAAGTGTTAACACTGGCATCCTTATGGATGGAGTCCAGAATGGTAACGGCTTCGATAGTGAAGGAGTCACTCTCCAGTTTGGTCTGAGGGGAGTGCAGTTGTTCAAACCTGCTACCGGGTTGAAGCCATAAAGCATGTTTGCCTAGACCGAGTTCCTTGACCTTAGAAAAGTGCTGCTCAATCGGACGGAGTCCATCCTCATTAGGGAATTTATGAGTTGATTTTGGTTTGTCTGTTACGGGTAAGTCATTGATTTTCTGACTGAGGAATTCAGTGACCGTAGAAAGTTCATCGTTGGAGGGTTTTCGCCCAAGTATATGAGTGAAGGCAAGTATAGCAGTCTCTGATGGATTGTGAGGCTTTTTTGCTAGGATGCGGTCGGCTACTTTTCTGGCACGATGGATTGGCCATTCGTTGTTGATCAGTAGTAGCGCTTGAGTGGGGGTAGTGGTCTTTGGGCGATTTGGAGCAGAATCAAAGCCAGTAGGAGCATCGAAGCAGCGCAGGATATTATTTGGACTGTTGCGACGTTTCTTAACGTAGATGCTGCGTATCGGTTGGTTACCATCTACCGAGGGACCACCATTCTTTTCGCGCAACTCACCGGAGACGGCTAGCATGGAGTCACGTAGTTGTTCTGCGGAGAGCCTTTGTGGTGGAAAGCGCCACAGTAGGCGGTTTGATGGATCATGGAGGTTTTCAACAGCGCTCGGTTCTCGACGGGCAGTCTGACGATATGTTTTGCTTTTTAGAATGAGGCGGTGGATTTCCTTCAGCTTCCATTCGCCATCAATGAAGCGTGAGGCAAGCCAGTCTAGAAGTTCGGGGTGACTCGGAGGTTCTCCAAGAGTGCCAAAGTCGTTTGGTGTCGGCACGATGCCAGTGCCAAAGTGATGCTGCCAGATACGGTTGACAATAACGCGTGGCGTGAGGGGGTTATCATTACTTGTGATCCACCGGGCAAGTGCAGTGCGTCGACCAGTAGAACTGTTTGTGGGAATGATTTTTGGAGTGGGTAGGCCTAGTAAAGCTGGGAAGGAGGGGAGGACCTCCTTAAGTCCTGAACGAGTCTTGTATGCAGTGCTGGCGGGATTTGGGCCGACATCGATTGTGATGAATGCATTCTTGAGGTTAGGTTTTTCCTTTTTCTGATCCTCTAATTGCTTTTTTAGTTCTTTGTATAGATTGAGTCGTTCGGGCTTGTCCTTGAATGCATTATCGATCTTGAATTTGTTACGCTGGTTGTTCACCTGCCGTTCAACTAGCTGAGCCAACTGTTCTTCATTGGTTGTACGTTCTGAGGATGGTTTGTGGTATATAGCCTGAATATCATCGGGGAACTGCTTGACGGTGTTAGCAATTTTCCCCTTCTGGGCTTCGAGTTCGATTCCTGCTAACTCTGCCTGCAATTCAGAATTTCGTTTGTTCCACTCCTTGAGTGCGGTTAGTTCCTCGGCAGTACCTAGCTTTCGATTCTCCGGCCACCATACGCTGGATAGGAAAGCTTGGAGTCCATAGTAGTCTCTCTGCAAAAGCGGATCGAATTTATGATCATGGCAGCGCGCACAACCAATTCCAAGTCCTAGGAAGACTTCACCGGTTACATTTGTCATCTCACTGAGCATTATGTCCCACTGCATCCGCGCATTTCGCTGATTCCATTCGTAGACTCCATGTCTCAAGAAGGCAGTGGCTATGAGCTTGTCTGGTTGATCATAGGCAAACTCGTCAGCTGCAAGTTGTTCTTTGACAAACTGGTCGTATGGCTTGTCGGCGTTTAGAGAGTTGATAACATAGTCTCTGTATAGGTAGACATTCGGGCGATAATCATCTGCTCGGTAGCCGTCAGACTCAGCGTAACGAACTACATCGAGCCAATGGCTAGCCCAACGCTCACCATAACGGCGATGCTCCAGTAGTTCGTCGACTAGCTTTTCCCATGCTGTGTCTGGATCATTATGAAAGGCTTCTTTAAAGCGCTCGCTTTGCTCTTGGGTGGGAGGCAAACCATGGAGGTCTAGGTAAATTCGTCGGACCAGTTCTTGAGGACCTGCTTGAGGAGCAGGAGTAAGCCCTGCTTCATGGATTTTGCTTAAAATGAAATGGTCTATTGGACTTTCCGGTTTAGCTTCCAAAGAGACCTTTTGCAGTTCGGGGTCTCGTATTGGCTGTATTGCCCACCAAGATCGGTCTTTCTCCGAGAATATCTCGCTGGATGTCGACGCCATCACTGGCATTGAATGGAGCAATAATAGCAGTACTGAAGTGACTAAAAGCTGATTCATCTAGAGTCTCATTTATTGATCCGGATCTGCCACTCTGGAAGTGTTTTCAATAGATTCCTACTGTGGTAAGATCCCAGAATCTGCCCAACTTTTCTTCAAAAATTACAGAAAAATGCAAACGTCATCTGCATCATTCTTGAGATACAACATGTGGATTTAGCCTGTGTTTATGGAGTAAGCTTAAGGCCCAAACATATAGGCGATTTGGTTTGCTCACGATGAATGCTTTCGTATTCACATTTTCCATGCGCCACAAGCAGATCAAGAACAAGCTTTTCAAGCAGAACCGAACACGTCTTGCCGAACTCATGGAGGGCGGTGCACTGGCCATTGTTAATGCCAACGATGTTCTTCCTATAAGTGCAGACGCCGTTCTGCCCATGCAACCCAGTCCTGACCTCTTCTATCTGTCCGGGATTGAACAGGAAGAGAGCGTGCTACTTTTGTTTCCCGATGCCATTGATCCTAAAAATCGAGAGATTCTTTTTCTGCGACAACCCAGCGAGCATCTTAAGATTTGGGAGGGCTACAAGCACAGCAAGGAGGACGCTACCAAGATTTCCGGTATTGAAAACGTCAAATGGCTTTCTGACTTACCCGGTCAATTACATCTGTTGATGTGTGAATGTGATTCTGTCTACCTTAACAGCAACGAACACAATCGTGCAGTTGTTGAAGTTGAGACCCGCGACATGAGATTTGCCCGTCAATGTCAACGACAGTATCCTCTACACCAATACAGAAGGCTGGCTCCATTGTTGCACCGCTTACGTTCAGTTAAGTCCAAAGATGAGCAGGATCTATTACGTAAGGCTGTCGAAATTACAGAAAAAGGTTTTCGAAGAATCCTTCAGTTTGTGAAGCCTGGCGTCACAGAATATGAGGTAGAGGCTGAACTCATACACGAGTACACTCGCAACCGTGGTAAGTTTGCTTACAACCCCATTGTGGCTTCTGGTGTCAATGCCTGCACACTCCATTATGTTCAGAATGATCAGACCTGTCGTAAGGGGCAGATGCTCCTTCTCGATGTGGCTTCAAGTTACGCAAATTACAGCGCTGATCTAACTCGAACCATTCCTGTCAGTGGCAAGTTTACACGTCGTCAAAAGGCCGTCTACAAGGCGGTACTTCGTATCTTGCGTGCTAGCATTGAGGGTGCTACAATCGGAAAGAAACATAGCGATTGGCAGAAGGAAGCGCAGGCAATGATGACCGATGAATTGCTGGCACTTGGCCTTCTTAAACCCAAAGATGTTAAGAAACAAGATCCTGACAATCCAGCTTGCCGCAAATACTACATGCATGGTCTAGGTCATCCTTTGGGGCTCGATGTGCATGATGTCGCTCGTGCTCAGGACACATTTGACGAAGGTTGGTGTCTTACCGTGGAACCCGGCATATACATCCCTGAAGAGGGCTTTGCTGTACGGCTTGAGGACGATATAATTGTCACAAAAGATGGTCCTGTTAACCTTATGGAAACAACTCCAATCGAGCCTGACGAGATTGAGGAGTTGATGAACAGTTAACTGTTCTCGATACTGTTTACTATTCCAAGCTGTCTAGTAGCTTACGGATGGCCTCATGTATATTGTCAGCATGGGTGATTATCATTTGACGACCGTCAAAAGCAAAACCGCAGTCAGGATCATCCATTGGAATGCCGGCAGATTTAAAGTACGCTAAAAGTGCTTCTTGGTAAACCTTTCCAGCGGGACGTGCAGCTGGATCGTCAAATGGGTCTCGCTGACCTTGTGGTATTTTGTCGGCGATCATTTTATTCAAGACGGACTTATTCAGCGGGTAGAATTCGACATTATAGGGGCCTTCACCTTTGAGCGGAGGAGTCGGTTCATCGCTATCAATAGCCAGTTTCCAGTCACTGTAACTGGGCAGGGTTTTCTCTGGGGTTGGATTACCAAGCTCAATAACCTGAACTTGATCTAGAGCAACAGAGCATTCTCCAAAGGTTGGAGAGTTGCCTTTGAGTTGACCATCTACGACTTCAGTAGGATCTAAGTAGAGTGCATGACCATGTGTTAAGGAGAGGCGAATGTTTGCCCCCTTCGTGGATTGATTTTCCTCGTTATCAAGCCATACGACACCAGCTAATCGCTCTCGGGGAACTTGTATCTCTCGGACCCGGGATCTAAATGTTGCAGTATCAAGAGTGAATCCATTTAACTTCCCTCTGAGGAGGTCGCCGTTTGGAGCAGCTAGAATATGTGGTGGTGGCTTATCCTTTAAAAGGCGAGGCAGTTTTAGTAATTGTTCGCGTGCGGTCCGGGTCAACTGAAGAGTGCTGTTGCCACTCTTGAAACTCGATATCCCAAGTTTGGCTCTACTGGATATGCTTTCCAAATAGAGAGCGAAACCACTACCAACTCTACCATTGGGTAGGGCGCCTTTAAAGAGCGATTGTTTGCCGACAAATGCTTGTATGTTTTCGTCCGTTGATTCTATGCGTATCAAGGTTTTCGATAAGTTTGCATCTATCGTCACGTTGTTATTTGAGCGTCGATTTGCATCCAGCCAATATACGCGATTTCCTGATTTGTTTATTCGAAATTGGTGACTACTCCCGTTTGGTGACTTAATATCCTCAGCAAAAAGATCCAACCGAAGGGAGAAGTAGCTTGCTCCGGTCCAATCCACTTCAAATTCAAAGTTACCACTGCTCAGTGCTCCAGGATGAGCAATTCCCATGCTCCGCTCGAGTTGAACCCTGTCTTCGACAACAACTAGAGGTTTCTCTTTTTCAGTACTATTGCGATTGACCAACTTCCACTGCTTATCGGCAAAGTTGATCCCAAGTGTTCCGTTATTGAATTGGACTGCCTTGAGTTTTGATGATGGCAGAGTTGTTGGTCCAGGGAGGAAACTGGCACTGAAATGGATTTTATCCTCTGTGATACGCTCAATATTGACCGGATGTGCAGTGCGGTCGGTGAGATTTAAAATGTCTGTGGCTTTGGGGCGTGGAGCTGGATCAAGTCGGGTAATTAGTATTTTTGACTCTTTCCGAAGGGTTACTTCTTTTCTTGCTCCCACAGGAGTCCATGCCAAGGGAAACCCATCAGAGTTACTGGAGGTCACCATGCCGTGAGACTGACCGTTTTCCCATTTGAGGCGACTGCCTGATTTGGGTGCGTCGGATGACAATGTAGGGAAATCTATGTTGCGACAACCATTGAGCGATAAGCTTAGTGGTTGGTTCGAGGATGGGATTTTTAGTTTAACCTTTTGATCTCGGATAGTAATCAATTCTCCTCTTAGGAACATACCATCAGAGTAGAGAACTCGGGCGGTTTCTTGGGAGGCTGTTGTTGGGGCGGCTTCAAACTGAATTCTAGCAATACTTGATAGAACCAATTGATTTTGGGCTTCATCTTTAACCGAACTTTCAATGATTAAGCTCTTTTTTTCAGGGTCGTATGATGAAATCTTAGCTTGTTTTGTCGTGCCATTACTGAAAACAATTCGACTCTTTTCGACGTTTTCACCTTGTGAGGGTGTACTTCCGTCCCATTTTAATACATTGAGACTCTCCAGGGCAAGATAGCCCCCTTTGTTTTTCAGAAAAAAGCCTACTTCGTTGATTTTTTGCAAATTCTTGGGACGAAGTTCTACCAGTAGTTTGCCATCGTTTGAACATACAATGACATTCCCGTTATCTGGTTTGTGGAAGATCCTTAAAGCCAGTCTCTTTTGCTCTTCCTTGAATTTAAGCACGGGCTTAAATTGTTTTCCTACCAGCAGGACCAGTGTGTCATCCCAAGTTTCTAGCCGAAAACTAAAGTTTTGGCTGTCTTTTGCTTGGACACAGAACTCAAATCCTGGGGAGTCTTTCCATTTAAGATAAACCTCGTATTGCTTTGGTTCATTAATCGAAAATGGGCGAAATATTTGGGAGTTTTCGAGGTGGGTTTCTAGCCCAAGATTTTGGGTTGGTTTCCAGCGATCCACTTTAAACTTCTTATCCAGAGTCGTCCATTTCCAAGTGCCTTGAAGGGTGTATGAACTGGAGCCCTGAAGAGGTTGGAGGCTTAGAATTCGAGAGCGGTCGAGTTGAATGGTTCCAAATCTAGGGGATGTAAGAGTCAGCGTATTATTATCTAAGGCTGTGAGTTCACCATAGATCTTGTCACCTTGGCGTGTCTCAACACTAAGGAATTCTGGCGGAGCTTTAGCTGCTGTTTTCTCAGCAAAATCTATTTGGTCTATTACACTGGTATCAATATTCAGTTTGTCTGTGAATATTGGAGAATCCCAAGTAATGGAACCCTCCTGTAGTGAGACTGGTGCCCCTGGAAGAGAGTCACCGTTTGTCCACTGCAATGTCTTTGCGTTTAAGTGTAACGCGAAAAAGAGGGTCACTGCTGGCCATGACCATCTGGAAACGAGAAAGAATCTACCGCTCATAAATGGGGAGGAATCTGTAGTTA
>CAJWWL010000130.1 GCA_913048125.1 uncultured Opitutia bacterium
CCTAAAACACGATCCGCGGTAGCCACAGTGCGAAGGTCGATGACGTCTCCCATCGGCGTGGCAATAGGGGCATCCAGCAGCGAGTCGATAGGAGTTTCTCCATGAGAGTACTTGGAGATCAGTTTCATGTCCCTTAACTCCCCGTTTTGTTCGTATTTTCGAAAAAACAGGATACCATCACCATTGGCCTGTGCTGAAAGACCGACATCGCCGCGGGTCATGCCGTGCTTCAGAAGTTCCTTGTCTAATGGGACAATACGAAACTCACTGGAAGGGGACAGGAAACTCGCTGGATCAGGTTTTACGCTGTAGGGTCCAAACTGCCCCGTCAGCGCAAACATGAGGGCTTGGGCTGAGGCATTAACCTCTTCTATTTTGTCTCCTTTGATGTCTATGTTGATGGCAGAACCGGTAGTGCCACCAGTCTGGAAAATCGACATCTGAAAGGCGAAAGCCATCGTATCTGGGGCGGTATGGCCAGAAGTTGAATAGAAAAATAACGGGACGAGGTCGACCACCCGTTTTTTATCCTTCGAAATTGCACCGTGAAAGACTTGGCCGTCGAAACTGACCAAAAAGTAGTTTTCAATTGGTGGTGGCATGATGACAGGGGCATCACCCGGACCCGTTGGTATTGGTTGGCGGGTGTCTTCCTTAGGACGGTTCCCTCTGGTAATCGCTTCGATTTTGTATTGGTCTGGCGCTGCTTCCCAGTAGGGGCGCATAATCTTCTCTACACGCTTTCCTATGTCTTGAAGCTGATCGAGATTATAGCCCGGAGGCGGAAACATCATTCCGAAGACAATATTACGATTGCCGGTTGGGAGATAGTCGAGAGGAGGCATCAGGATTTTAATGCCTACAACCGTGCCAAGAGTGAAAGTCGCGATAACCCCAATACGAAGTTTCCAAGATCTGTTGATTGCTGCTACCAAGTCGGCAACAAAATGGGGGAGTGCTTGAACGAGATTGTGCAAGCCTCCGAAGAGACTTTTTCTATTGCTATGCTTCTCTCCAGACGGTTGCCCATCGTTTTTAGTAGTATCTTCACGGTGCAGAAAGCGGGCCGCAGCACTAGGGATGATTGTAAGGGAAACAAATAGGCTTAGCGCTACTGCAGCCATAATTGCATAGGCGATGTCCTTGAAGAGTTGTCCAGCGGTCTCCTGAATCAGTAGAATAGGGAAGAAGACGGCCATAGTTGTCATCGTTGAGGCCAATACTGCTCCGGCTACTTCCGAAGCTCCTTCTAGGGCAGCCTGCCGAGCCCGTTTCCCCATTTCCATATGGCGGAAAATGTTTTCGATCACTACAATCGCATTGTCCACAACCATTCCAACGGCAAATGCCATGCCTGCCAGAGAAATAATATTCACTGATCTACCCAAACTGACCATCACCACAATAGCGGCAATAATGGATACTGGTATGGCCAAGGCAATTATTCCAATCGTACGCAGGGATCGCAGAAAGAAAAGCAGAGTCAGGGTAGCGAGGATACCTCCGTAAACGATATTACTCTGAACCAGCTTGATTGCATCTCTTACGTATGCGGTGGCATCATAGACCTGAACCAACTCCAGTTCACCGTTGATCCCCAACTGTCGGGCATGGTGAGCTAAAATACCGTCTCGAGAATTCATCTCTGCAAGTTTGGTTTGGATGCGGTCCATCGTGCCGATCAAGTTACCTCCCCGCTGCAATTGAAAATTTATGAACGGCATGATGTGGCCGCGTGCGCGTGCCCAGTTGTTCATCTCTTTGTAGCCTTCACTGACCTCGGCTACGTCTCTGAGGTAGACTGGCCCAGAGGCATCTCTCCGTACAATCATACTGGCAACGTCCTCAGGAGATTCGAAACGGCCAGTGGAACGAATACGGATATCATTTTTACCCTCTTTGGCCTTTCCAGCAGAGTAGTTTCTGTTTGCCGAGTTGATGGCTTGAACTAACTGCCCCCAAGTGATGCCTCGGGCTGCCAATGCCTCGGGGTCCACCCGAATGTGGAGTTCGGATTGACGCCCACCAACGACATTGACTTCACCCACTCCTTCCAACCTGTCGAGCTGGGGCTTAATGCGTCGCTCCATAAAATCAAACAGGGTAGTCGTATCAAAACTTGGGTCTGTAGAGGAAAGGCCTACCCAAGCAATATAGTCTACTGACTGTGGGTCTTTCCCTTGAACAACCGGTTGCAGGACTGCTTCTGGGTAGCCAGGAACTTCATCAAGTTTCTGAAGCACTTCTGCCTTGGCTGTGTCGATGTCTGTACCGGTTTCAAATTCTAAACGGACAACTCCCTGTCCTGCTCGGCTTTTACTGGAGAGACTTATTAGGCCGCTGACATCACTCAGTACCTTTTCTTGTTCTTCTACGATATCACTTTCGATTTCCTCTGCAGAAGCACTTTCCCAGAATGTTGTGACTGCAATCACAACGGAATCAACGTCTGGCTTCATTTGAACCGGGACACTGGTCAAGGCCATGACACCTGCTAATAGTGCCATGCCAACACCGACAGCCACCGTTATGGGTTGCCGGATGCAGTAATCGATCAGTTTCATTTCACCTTCACTCCACCCACTTGACTCGTGGGTGAACCTGCTGGAAGCACATTTTCCTCGGGCTTGATCATGACGGGTTGTCCAGGTCGGAGATTTTGATTTCCTTCTACAATAACTTGATCGCCTACGTTGAACCCAGATCCTTTAGCAGAAATGAAGGCATACCCATCGCGTTGAAAGGCAATCTGTACAGGAACTGGTCTACCTGTAGGGCTTTTCTGTCCCTCTGCCGGAGCTTGTATAATTTGTACCATCACGCCCATCGGGGAGCGAACAATAGCATTTGTCGGGACCTTGAGGTAAGTTGTAGATCTTCCGATCGGTATAATGCCCGTCACAGATTCTCCAGGCTGCAGTCGCCCATCATCATTGCGAAGAGTAGCGATTACCGGGAAGAGCTGGCTACGAGGGTCAATATCTGGAATTGCGATTACTTTCTCTGGGCTGTGAAGGTTACCTGTGGAGGACTGTTGGACTTGGAAGTTCTCCCTGTCCCTTGCTGCACGACCCAAGTATCTGGCTGGTACTTTAAGCCAAGCCTCGATCGGGTCGGTTGCCAGAATTGAGGCAACTGTCTGTCCAGCGCTAACCCACTCGCCCGGTTCAACACTTTTCGACACCACAATACCTTTGAAAGGCGCGGTAACCTTTAGGTCGTTGAGTCGGATATTCAGCAATTCAAGTCGGCTTTCTCCCTCTGCAATACCTTCTAGCGCTGAGTCAGCTTGGGATTTCGCGACTGCCAAGGCTTTCTCCGAATCCAACAAAGTGCTTTGCGAAACAGCGTTGGACGGCCGCAACTTAGCCTTCATTTCATAATCAGACTGTGCTCGAGACACTTCTGCCTTGCGTTGAAGTAACAGATTGCGAGCCGTGGTCAGTCGAGCTTTGCCTTCAACAATTTGAGCCTTAATCCGTCGCGCGTCTAGAATTGCAAGAGTGTCCCCTTTTTGAACCTCGTCACCTTCGTCCACAGGCATTTCCAAGACTGCACCAGTTTCTTGAGTCGCAACATCACTGCGGGAAAGTGCTTTGAGAAAACCGGTCGCCTTTATCCGTTCACGGGTTTTTTCTACTTCTACGGTGGTCACAATTACAGCTGCAGGAGGCATCTGTCCCATTCCCCCTGAAATACTTTTGCCTGCTGTATCAGCCTTCTGTATCATCTGGATCACCACTACTGTGACAACCAGCAGCAACAGGAGCAGGGTTGTGACTACTTTGACACGACTTCCTTCTGGGGTATTCGCATTCATTCGAATTTTTGAAATTACTAGGTCGTGCCAGACTCAGGTCAGGATCACAATTTGCAAGGCGAATTCGATCTCTTACTGTGCCAATAATTATATCGGTTAGATAGTTTGAGGATGTTCGTCGTTACTAACTTTTGGCGCAGGTTTATTACCGCGATAACCCATCATAAAAACTATCATGCAAAATCCGCACATGGCGGTCAGGCACCACCAGTATTGGCTCCAGCCAGAACCCGTAGTTTCATCGATTAGTAAGCTGTGTGCCCAGCCTACAAATGCCGTTCCGACCAGACCGCCTATCCCGCTGGTCAACAATGTCAACAGGGCTTGGCTCTGAGTGCGGATTTCAGATTCAATTCTCCTTGCTAGAAACACCTTTCCTGCCTCGAAGAAATAGCTCCAGCAGATTCCATGTAAGGCAACGCCCAGCATGATGCTTAAAAGTGAGTCATTCTCGGCCCCGACTGCGAAAAGCATGTATCGGAGTAGTCCGCATCCCAGAGCCAGAATCAAAATGTACTTTATTCTCCATGCTCGTAGGAACCAACCCATCATGAGCATAGCCACTACTTCGGTCAGTTGCCCAACCGTCATCACTGCTGCGACCTGCTCGCAACCCATAAGGCGTAACTGTTGTGGCGTGTGCATGAAATAGGCGGCAAGGGGAATGGAAAAAAGAAAAGCCGTGATAAAGAACATCGCTGTATCCCTGCTCTTAAATAAGCGAAACGCTTTGAGGCCCAAGACCTCTGAGATATTCCTCGAGGCTGCTCCTTTCGGGGGGGAATGTGGAAGCAAAAAGCAACAGACTGCACCAAGGACTCTCACTCCGACCGTCAAAAACCCTACGGATGCAGATAAGTCTAGTGAAAGTGCGCTAACCATCCACCCCGCACCCATCCAACCTAAGGTTCCCCAAACTCGAAATTTTCCGAAATCTCGTCCTGGGTTGTCCGAACTGCTCAGGGTAATAGTTGTCAAAAGTGTCCATGCGGGTGCGGTTACCAGTGAGTTCAATCCTAAAAACAATAGGAACAGAACGGGGTGCTTTCCCTGCTCAAGGATGAAGAATGCAATTCCCGAAAGGATTGCCCCTGCGCCAACGATCACAGTGAGTAATTTTTCTGCTGATATCGCTTGGTCGGCCCGGGCTGAGAAAATCAAAGGAGAAATAATTGCGGACAATGGCAGCACCATAAAGGCTATCGTTGTGTAAGATCCCCAACCTTTGGCATCTAGGATATTAGCCAAGACCGGAAGCCAGAATCCCGGGGCTGCTGCTAAGAGGAAAAACGCAGGACATATCCAGAAGCGGTCTCCTTTCTTTGGAAGTATCGATGTCACTTGATTAATATCAAAATTGTAGAACCCCGTGTAGCATCAATTGCTAGGATCAAGCCATCACTAATCACTTTTTATCAGGTGCATAATGCGCCAGTTACTCTGAGATAAGGCGTTGTTTACTATCCAATTGTCTCGAATGAAAATTTTGTTTGCCCGATAGTCTTACGATCCTCAAACTCAAAAGTGTGCATAAAAGTGCAATAGTGAAATGAGGCGAAGCAATGTCAACCAGCAGCGGATTGCGGATGATTTAAATTTGTCACGCACGACTGTTTCTCGTTGCTTTACCAACCATCCTGGCATCAACCCAGAAACAAGGAGTCGCGTATTTAAATTAGCCGCTTCACTAGGTTACACCTATCTGGAAGGGAAGACGGGCAAGAAAAGCGACCGCAAAGCCCTGTCTCGTTTTGGTGTTTTGATCTGTACGAATCCCGATAGCTATGCCGATGAAGTGTACGAAAACCCGGGAGCTCTTCTTCTCTCAGGCGTGTCCGAATTTGCGCAACTACAAAAAGCTCAGCTTGATATTCACTTTGTCACACCTGGAGAATCCAGCCTGCAATCACCTTCCTACGAAGGTATCAAAGAGCTTCATGATCGTGAATGGGACGGAGTGCTCCTTATCTACCCTTTTCCAGCGCCTGTCATCAACAGTCTGCAAAAGCTTTTTCCAGTTGTTTCTCTAGTCCAACAACTAGTCCAATCGCCTCTGAATTGCGTCGATGTCAATCACCAGCGTGGTATTGAAATGGTGGTGGGGCATCTTGCGGAACTTGGACATGAAAGAATCGGTTTCCTCACCAACGGCTATGATCTCACTGCAAAGTGGGCTCTCTGTCGTTACTCAGCCTTCCTTGCTGAAACCGCTCGTATTATTCGTCCGCCCCAGCCTGATGACATTATAGACCCGTTTACCGCCAGCAAAATGTCGGTTGCTGAAATCCATCGATATGCTGCAGCTCAAACCCGCAAGGGTGTAACTGCTTGGGTCTGTGCTGCGGATCATCAAGCCTATCAACTCTACTCCCATCTGACTCAAGAGGGTTTTACTGTTCCAGATGATGTTTCTATCACTGGTTTTGATGGGATTGTCCCTCCTACATGGGCTCCCCCTCTTACTACTTTGAGAATTCCTTACCATCAAATCGGGCTGACAGCTGGGAAACGACTTCACGACTTGGTCAAGAAACGATTCGATGTCGCCCAAGTCATTTCAATCGATTGTATCTTTCAACCTGGAGAAACCACTCAGAAACCATGAAAACCATTCAACTATCCACAATATACATTTTCCTTGGAATGCTCTCTGTCCAGCCTGCTTTTTCACAAGAAGCTTGGCAGTTGACTGGGAAAGCTTGGTCTGCCCTTGGTAACAATAATTTCGACGAAGTCGAGCGGCTTGCCAATGAAGCAGTTCGCAGATGGGGAGAGAATGCCCGTAAACGGAATAATGGTCTATCTAAGTTGCCATCCACGAAGGAAGCGAAGGGATATGCCACATTAAATGAACTAGCCACAATTGTTTGGCTTAAAGGTGAGGCGCTTCTAAAGAAGGGAGACCGCGAGGGCGCGCTAGCTGCTTACTACACCGTGCTTGCTGACTTCAATTATGGCCAGACTTGGGACACCAAGGGCTGGTACTGGTCGCCTGCGGCTTCATGTCGTGACCGGATCGCCGAATTGTCTCCCAAGAGTATCAAAGAGCTTTCTTTGGAAACTGCACCGCTGCCAGCGAAGCTCCAGCTTCCTGGTAAGAAGGGGATTTGTTTTACATTGCGTAAAAAAGGAGAGAAAGGGAGTTGGGTTGATAATATTCCTAGGATTAATGCGACCCGGTCTTATTGGAATTATTCGTGGGGATCGAGTCGTGTAGATGCGCAACCTGAGAACATTGAATTCATACCGATGACTTGGGGTGCGTGGGGCAAGGATGGCTTTGCAAAGACTCTACAGAGGGATGTCGTTCCGCAGATTCAATCGGGGAAAGCCAAGCGATTGCTGGGATTCAATGAACCGGATAAGAAGGAGCAGGCTAACATGCCCTACACTGAGGCTCTCAAGTACTGGCCAATGTTGGAGCAACTGGGGATCCCATTGTGCAGTCCGGCATGTGCGAATCCCTTGAGCGATGTAGATGATAGTACTCAGGGTGTCCGCGGGACTTGGATGCGAGACTTCATGCGTGAGGCCGACAAGCGGAACTACAGGATGGATTACATCGGTGTGCATTGGTACGGCGGAACCAGTCCCAGATCTTTCAAAGAACGTATGATCGAAGTCTATGAAGCCTACGGTCGTAGACCTTTGCTGATCTCTGAATTTGCTGTCGCAGATTGGGGGGCAAAATCTATTGAGCAGAACTCCCACTCTAAAGAATCCGTCTTGAAATTCATGAAAGACGTCCTGCCCTGGATGGAAAAACAGAATTGGATCGCTGGGTATGCTTGGTTTTCCTTTGGAATTAATGAGGCGGTTGGGACGAGCTCCACCTTGTTTGATCGGGATGGAAATCTGACTACGCTTGGGCGATTTTACCAAAGCGTCACAAAAGAAAACCCTGAGGGGAATCAAGACATCCGTTAATCCAACCCAATTTAAAATGGAAGAGACAGCACAACAAACATCGCAGGCCGAATCAGATCAGGCTGCAATCGATTCATTGATGCAGTCCTGCACAGCGGTGCGGGAGCAACTTGCCAAAGTTATAGTGGGACAAGAGGAAGTTGTGGAGCAACTGCTTATCGTCTTGCTGGCTCGTGGGCATGCCCTCCTTGAAGGAGTGCCCGGTTTGGCCAAGACCCTGCTGATCAGTACTTTGGCAGACTGCATGCATCTTGGTTTTCGAAGGGTCCAGTTTACACCGGATTTGATGCCGAGTGATATTCTTGGTTCCGAGGTCTTGCAGGATGACCCAGAAACAGGCGAACGCCGATTCAAATTCGTCAAGGGCCCCATCTTCACAAACATTATGCTGGCTGATGAAATCAACCGGACTCCCCCCAAAACTCAAGCGGCACTTCTTGAGGCGATGGCAGAGAAGCGGGTTTCTGCTGGGACGGAAGATTTTACTCTTGAGCCGCCTTTTTTCGTGCTAGCAACACAGAATCCCGTAGAGCAAGAAGGAACTTACCCTTTGCCAGAAGCTCAAGTAGATCGATTCATGCTTAAAATCAAGGTGGGATATCCTACCAAGGAGGATGAACTTGAAGTAATGAATAAGGTGGCTTACGGCCTTAGTGAACCAATTGCGCCGGTACTTCAAGCTGAAGATATTTTTGCTATGCGTGAGGTGATCGATAAGATTCATGTGGATGATAAAATCAATAAGTATATTATCGATTTAATCTTTGCTTCGCGTTATCCACAACAATATGGAATTGAAGATTTAGATGGTTTGATTGAGTATGGAGCGTCTCCAAGAGCATCTATTTATTTGAATAAGTTAGCCAGAGTCTATGCGTTCCTTCAAGGTCGTGCTTATGTTATACCCAATGATGTAAAATCTATCGGAATGGATGTATTGCGTCATCGAATACTTGTGACATTTGAGGCAGAAGCTGAAGAGAAGACTTCAGAAGATATTGTGGAGCGAATTTTTGATTCAGTAAAAGTTCCTTAGGGAGGTATCAGTGAGTGCAATTCCTAAAGAAATTCTTAAAAAGGTTCGTCAGATTGAGATTCAGACTCGCCGTCTAGTTAATGATCTTCTAGCCGGAGAGTACCATTCGACTTTTAAGGGAATGGGTATGGAGTTTTCGGAGGTTCGCGAATATGTTCCTGGCGATGATATTAGAACTATCGATTGGAATGTAACTGCACGAATGAACAAGCCTTTTGTGAAACAATTTGTGGAGGAACGTGAGTTGACTGTAATTTTACTGGTTGACATCTCTGCTAGCGGTCAATATTCATCTCAAAGGCATACTAAGAATGAGATAGCTGCTGAATTAAGTGCATTGCTAGCGCTTTCCGCGATTCATAATAACGATAAAGTTGGTCTAATTCTATTCACTGATCGTCTCGAGAAGTTTATCGCTCCAAAAAAAGGAAAAACCCATGTTTTGCGGGTTATAAGAGAAGTATTGTCTTTTAATCCAGAGGGCCGTGAAACTAAGTTAGAAGTGGGTTTAGATTATCTAAATAAAGCCGTTAGGCGTAAAGCGGTCGTTTTTTTAATCAGTGATTTTATCAATGAAGGATATGAAAAATTAATGAGAGTCGTGGCCCGTAGGCATGATTTGATTTGTATCAATCTAATGGATCGCAGGGAATCTGATTTGCCAAACTTAGGTCTCTTAAACTTACGTGATGCGGAGACTGGAGAAGAATTACTTGTGGACACTGCCGATTCGAAGGTTCGTCAGGCACTCGGTATCTTGGCTGCCAGGGAGTCTAGTGCTCGGGAAGATTTCTTCAAGAATTGTGGTATTGATCGGGTAGAAATTAAAACTGACCAATCATACGCTCAGCCGCTGATTAACTTTTTTCGGAGTCGTGATTAATGGAAAGTACAAAATCTACCAAAATAGTGAAGAAAAAAAATAATAGCGGACAGTTATCGAGTTTATTAGTATTCATCTCTGTTCTGCCTC
>CAJWWL010000131.1 GCA_913048125.1 uncultured Opitutia bacterium
GACGCCCAGACAGGAGTCTCGCTCATGAAAATCATCCCGAAGATGGATGCTGGGCCGGTTCTTGATATCGAGCCAGTTATGATTTCACTTGAAGAAACTTCACCTACTCTCCGTGAAAAGCTGGCTCACGCCTGCGTGCCGCTGGTCGAAAGAAATATTGAAAAACTTGCCTTAGGCAACGTTGATACTCTGGATCAGGATGATTCCGCTGCCACCTACTGTAGTAAAATCTCAAAGCAGGATGGGCGTATGGACTTTTCTATGCCTGCTGAGCAGCTCGAACGACGCGTTCGCGCTTTTACCAACTGGCCCGGCAGCTTCTTCGACTATGGAGAAGATAGAATCAAGGTTGCTGGAGCGACTGTCGAAAGGCCTTCCCTAGTTGCACCTCCTGGAACAATACTTTCTGCAGACGAGAACGGCCTCCTTATCGCCACATCTGAAAATGCTATTTGCTTCCGTCAGCTTCAACGGCCAGGTGGTCGAATGATGGAGGCCTCTGCCTTCTTCCTTGGCTTTAAGATGGCCGTGGGTTCCTTGGTGTAAATCTAGACAGCTTTCATTACACGTCGCTGCTTGATCTTGTGTGCTTCAAGTCCGCTTATGGTTAAGACTTAGCATTTTTAATCTTTCTGCTCAGCACCATCCTACAGTTCCTGTATACTCCACAAACTTCCTTAAAGATATGTATTTCAGTCCGAATAATAAACTCAAGATTTCACCTTGGAGGTGTTTCTATCGTCAAAAAGCTTGAATATCCCTTGGTATTCTGCAGGTATTTCCCCTGAGGATTAACAATGAGGAAAAGTGAAAACAGATGAGACCCCCTTTTATCTAGGCAGCCAACTTCTTACAAAGAAACTACTTTGTTTCAGGCTTTTTGCTGGAACTGCCATTTTAGTAGCCTTCTCGTGCGGGTTACCTGCGCAGCCATCCGCCGGAGGTAATTCCAGTTACCAGACGCGTTCTGAGGCTGCCTTGAATCGCCGGCAACTCGCAGGTCTAACCCAAGATGTAGCGGCTATGCGCGAACTGGTCGACAAACTCCAGTTTGAATTGCAAGCGCTTCAGCGCACAAATCAGGAACTTCGCCAGCGCCTGTCGCAAGTCCAGCAGGCTCAAGCTGTCCCACCTCCACAAGCTGGGCTGGGTACCGCTGAGATGGAAAAGATTCTCAGTGGCATGAGATCCAAATTCTATCAAGATATGGATAAGCTGGAAAAGAAGTTCTTCACGAGCTTAGAGGATATGCAGAAGCAGATGAACCGAGCGCTCAATGACGTTGCTTCTGCGCCTACCAATGCAGCACCTCCCTCATCTCCACCATCATCTGGAAATTCATCTACTTCTTTGGATTATTCTGAGTTCTACGAGCACGTGGTTGTCTCTGGGGATACCCTTTATGGAATACACCGCCAGTATAAGCAATACAATGTACGACTTGAAGATATATTTGCAGCTAATGATTTGAACAAGAACTCAAAGTTGAAGGTCGGACAAAAGCTGATCTTACCCATTCGAAAATAAGCCATGTCAACTACGCAAAACAAACGTCTTGGTCGAGGGCTTGGTAGCCTTATATCCGGCGGTGTTCAGGCATCACCAGCAAATAAATCTTCCTCAGTAGCTAAAAGTCGAGCGTCTAAGTCGGCTGTCGGCAATGGCCGTACCAGCGCATCCAATACTAACCAAGTGTCACGCTCAGATGGTGAGTTCCAAGAGATTGCCCTAGGCAAGATCGTTCCCAATCCTTTCCAACCTCGCGAACATTTTGATGAATCTTCAATTACTGATCTCGTCGCCAGCATCAAGTCAGAGGGGCTTCTACAGCCCATTGTGGTTCGCGATGTAGATGGTCAATTCGAACTGGTCGCTGGTGAACGACGCTTCCGGGCTATGCGTAAGCTGAAAAAGCGTAGTATAACCGCTCGCATTCTTAAGATCAGCGACCTTTCATCTGCAGCGCTTTCTTTAATTGAAAACCTTCAGCGTGCAGACCTTAATCCGGTGGAAGAAGCCCGTGGCTACGAGACCCTCATGCGCGAATTTGGTCTGACTCAAGAAAAAGCTTCTACTCGCGTTGGCAAAAGCCGTGCCTATGTTGCTAACGCACTTCGTCTTCTCCATCTTGACCCAAGTATTCAGGAACTTCTAGCATTAGGTAAGCTTTCAGTAGGTCATGCAAAGGCATTGTTAGGACTATCATCAGATAGTGAACGAAACTCTCTTGCTAAACGCATTGTTGCCGAAGGCTTGAGTGTGCGTGATGCGGAAAACGAAGTGAAGATCCTGAAAGGCGAAGACCTGCAATTAGCAGCTCGAGTGGCTATTCCTGCTGAGTCCACCAGCGCATATCCAAAACCACAAGCTGTTGTCCAACATGAAAAAATACTCGGAGAAAAGCTTTCCACTCACGTAGAATTTAAACACGGTGCAAGGGGTCGAGGTAAGATTGTTATCGACTATAATGACCTTGAAGATCTACAGAGGGTCATGGGCTTGTTGACCTAACTAATCAGTTATCGCTAACGAGGAGTTATCTGTAGCCCTCAGGATTCATTTGGTGCCATCGCCAAGCGGTCTCTACGATAGGTCTTAAAGTTTGATACTGCACTTTCCAGCCTAGTTCTGACTTAGCTTTTGTTGAGTCGGCGTATAGTGCTGGTGGGTCCCCCGGACGTCTTGGGGCCGCTTCCCAAGGTACAGGTCTCTTCAGTACTTCTGAGACTGTCTCTATGACATCCTTAACTGAAAACGGTTGTCCAGTCCCTAAGTTGAAGCAGAGGGCTGTCCCAGGTTTGTCGAGTTTATCTAGGGCTAGGATATGTGCTCGAGATAGGTCGTCTACGTGGACGTAATCACGAAGGCAGGTACCATCAGGTGTGTCGTAGTCCTCACCAAAAACCTGAAGAGGTGGTCGCAAGCCCATAGCTGCATCAATAGCGAGAGGAATGAGATGGGTTTCAGGGTCATGGTCTTCGCCGATAGAACCATCCTCAGATGCACCGGCTGCGTTGAAATAGCGGAAGGCAGCAAAGCTCAGGCTACCTGCCTTAGCCAAGTCTTGAAGAGCCATTTCTATGGCGAGTTTTGTATTGCCGTAGGGATTGATGGGTATCTGAGGGAACTCTTCAGTTATCGGCAATTTGGCTGGAATCCCATATGTAGCGCAAGTGGATGAGAAGATAAATTTTTTAACACCTGCTTCCTGCATGGCACCGAGTAGGGCTAGTGTGGCCACTACGTTATTGCGGTAGTACAAAAGTGGCTTTTCTACAGATTCGCCTACGTAGCAAAATGCAGCAAAGTGCATGACAGCTTCTACTTCCTCTCGGCGAAGTATCTCTACAAGGGTTTCACTGTCACCTATGTCGGCTTTGTGGAAGGGAACGTCCTCATGCACAGCACCGCGATGACCATATGCCAAATTATCTACTACAATAGGATGGTGGCCAGCTTTTTGGAGCTGGCGTACACAATGGCTGCCGATGTAGCCGGCTCCCCCGGCGACGAGAACTTTCATTTTTTGCTGGTCGACTTGTTAGCTTGGCGCATTTTGATGTTTTTAAAATTGTGAATAGTCGAATTGTCATAACAGGGCTGGGGCTGACAAGCCCGATCGGCGATACTCTTCAAGAAATGCGCAGTAATCTACTCGCAGGACAGGCTCGCGTGGAGCGTATCGATATGCGCTACATGGGAGAGGTGCTTGCAGGGGTTTGCCGTTTTGACCCGTTCAAGTATCAGAAGAAAAAAGAGGTACGTATTGGAACGCGTGCTGCCAGTATTGGTATTTACTGTGCCAACGAAGCTATCCAGAACAGTGGGCTGGATTGGGATAATCTTGCGAAAGATAGAGTTGGCGTTTATGTTGGTACAACTGAGCACGGTAACGTAGAAACCGAGACTGAGATTTATAATATTTCCCAGTTCGACTACGATACGAAGTTCTGGTCCCACCACCATAATCCGCGGACAGTAGCGAATAATCCAGCGGGAGAGATTACGATCAATCTGGGTATAACTGGGCCGCACTTGTCAATCGGTGCTGCTTGCGCTGCCGGCAATGCCGGATTGATCCAAGGCCTACAAATGCTCCGACTCGGTGAGGTTGATGTTGCCATTGCTGGTGGGGTAAGCGAGAGCATTCATACCTTTGGAATTTTTGCAGGATTTAAGAGTCAGGGAGCCTTAGCCGTACATGAGGATCCCAACAAGGCAAGTCGTCCTTTTGATATTGAACGAAACGGTATCGTAGTCAGCGAGGGAGGATGTCTTTACGTTCTCGAGCGTTTGGAAGACGCATTAGCTCGTGGATCGCAAATTATTGCTGAGATTGCTGGCTATCATATCAATTCCGATGCAACTGACTACGTACTCCCAAATCCTGAACGCCAAACTCAGTGTATGAATAAGGCTCTGGAGAAAGCCGGTATGACTCCCGCTGATGTTCAGATTGTCAACACACATGCAACCTCTACTCCCCAAGGAGACATTCAAGAGTGCGCAGCCGTGCGCGAGGTCTTCAGGGGCTGTGATGATACATGGGTCAATAATACCAAAAGC
Source organism: uncultured Opitutia bacterium (assembly GCA_913048125.1). GTDB lineage: Bacteria > Verrucomicrobiota > Verrucomicrobiia > Opitutales > JABJCN01 > JABJCN01. Next base: position 4,567 of record CAJWWL010000131.1, read on the forward strand.
TACATTGGCCACGCAATGGGTGCTGCTGGTGCTCTAGAACTGGCTGGTAATCTTCCTTCTTTCGATGATGGTATGATTCATCCAACAATCAATGTGGATAGGCTTGACCCCCAATGCGAATTACCCACGCTGGTCACAAATCAACCTCATAACCACGGCTCGGTCGATACCATTCTCAACAATTCATTCGGCATGTTGGGGATAAATTCCGCACTTGTCGTGAAGAGATTTGACGGCGGTTGATACTCAGACTTCTATTTCAAAATGACCAAGGACGACGTTAAGAATATTGTGCTCGAAATCATCGAGGAGATTGCTCCCGACGAGGATCTTACTGATGTTAAGCCCGATGTGCGCCTCCGTGATCAACTCGATCTCGACTCGATGGACTTCCTCGACATAGTGATGGAGTTGCGTAAGCAGCACGGCATTGAGGTTCCTGAGGAGGAATATCAAGAACTGGCATCACTTGACAGCTCTGCCAGTTATCTCTTGCCAAAATTCAACACCTAAAGCTTGCGGGTTGCCACCGCGCTGTCGTTTGGCCCTCCAGTTTCTTGCCTCCCGATTCATAAATGGACGCACTTGAGGGCAGGCACTTTGATGCTGTAATTATTGGAGCCGGTATGTCAGGTCTTGCTGCTGGTATTCGTCTGGCCCATTTTGGCAAGAGCGTGTTAATATTAGAACGTCACAATGTTGTGGGCGGGCTAAACAGCTACTACAGTTTTGATGCTCGCAAGTTCGATGTTGGGCTTCACGCCGTAACAAACTGGGTTCCGCCGGGGACAAAGGGGACTCCTTTAGCAAAGATCTGCAGACAACTCCGTATTTCCCGCGATGAGCTTGGCCTTGCTCCGCAGAAACATGGGAGTAGGGTAGCTTTTCCCGGCACCGACTTACGTTTCAGTAATGATTTTCAACTGCTTCGAGATGAAGTGCGAGATACATTTCCTGACCAGATTGATTCATTTGATTGCTTGGCGGAGTTTGTCCGAGGTTATAATCCCTTTGATGACGAGCTTAAGATCGAGAACGCGCGTCCTGTACTTGAAAAATTTATCACCAACCCACTTTTGCGGGAGATGATCCTCTGTCCGCTTATGTATTACGGAAGTGCGCGTGCTGGAGACATGGACCTGGACCAATTCGTCATCCTGTTTCGTTCTCTATATCTGGAGGGTTTTGGCCGACCTTATGAAGGAGTACGCCGGATCTTGCGGTTGTTGCAGAAACGTTTTAAAAGTCTCGGTGGGGAGCGCAAGATGAAGTGTGGCGTTTCAAAGATAGATGTGGCTGATGGTAAGGTAAAAGCATTATCTCTAGATGACGGCCAGACGGTTACTGCAGATATTGTATTTTCTAGTATCGGTTCGGTCGAGACTGCTCGTTTGTGCAGCGATCATCCTGCAGATGCTATCGAGGATGATATTGGAAAAATCACATATGTTGAAACTATCACTGTCTTGAATCGTCAACCAGCAGACTTTGGCTGGGACGATACTATCGTCTTCTTCAGCAATCAGGAAAAGTTTTTTTATGATTGTCCTGAAGAGTTGGTAGATACTTCTGGCGGAATCCTTTGTTTCCCAAACAATTACGCTTACGATGAGGGTGCTCAATTAGATGAAGGCTTCCTTCGAATTACTGCGCTCGCAAACTACTCTTCTTGGGCGGGAATGCCCGAAGAGAAATATCTCGGACAGAAGGCAGTTTGGACTGATAGACTTCTTGAAGGTGCACTACACATTCTCCCTTCAATAGATCGTATTGAACTTGAGCGTTCGACATTAGCAACAGACATGTTCACCCCGCGTACTGTTAAAAAGTATACTGGTCACCTCGCTGGTGCTATATATGGCTCCCACCAAAAGGTGCGCAGTGGGAACACTCATTTGGAAAATCTCTTTCTCTGCGGTACAGATCAAGGGTTTCTTGGAATCACTGGAGCTATGTTAAGCGGGATTAGTATGGCCAATCGATATGGACTCTCCAGTTCCTGAGTCTGAAATTCTAAATATTTTTATGGGAGACTTCTAAGTTTCATCCACGTGGTAAAAACCACAAACATTAAGATCGCAATCACCACCCATACCATAGGCAATCTCCGCCCCATGCTGCTCCAAAGTTTACGACCCTTGCGGTCCTCGTTCTTGCCATCTGTGTGATTTTCCATAATGTATTCCTATCAATTTATCCTGTCGGACCGACTCCTTCTCAACAAGGGTTTTCAACGATGAGTTCCATTCTAACTTCTCCTGAAATTGATGAGGAGATCGATACAAGCAGCCTGCTAGATGACGTCTACCACGTCGTTGTGTTGAATGATCCAGTAAACTTGATGTCATATGTTGTAATGGTTTTCCGAAAAGTATTCGGTTTCGACAAGACCCGTGCTGAAAAGCATATGATGGAAGTTCACCAGCAGGGCAGGTCTGTCGTCTGGACAGGTGATCGAGAAAAAGCAGAGAACTATGTCCATGTCCTACAGACTTGGCAGCTTACTACGATCTTGGAAAAAAATGATTAGGCTCGATTTAGAGGTGGACCCATTTCTTCTGGAGATGGCTTGGAAACTTGCGAGGGAGGCAATAGAAGAACTTAAGGGGCAGCCAGATCAACGTTTTATCCCAGCTGACGAAGATGATCCTGATCTAACCGAAGCCTGGTTAGACAGCCTGCGCGATGAATTGGGGCGAGACTTTGAGTACCTCTCGGACCTATTCACGACTAGCCGATTTGGCGAAGAACCTGTAGAAATTTCTGCTGAGTCTGCAGAAGGTATACTGCGCGCCAGTTCTGCTGTGCGTTTATGGGTGCGCAACCATCGGCTTGAAGGCGTACTAGACGAAGACCTTGAAACAGGTGGGGTCGACTTAGATGAATTAGAACCTGATGTGAGGCTAGCATATTTTACTTACGGACTACTAGCATACCTGCAGGAGTCCTTGATCGGTTTGCTGGACGGTTCCTAGCTTGCTCATTCGCCTCCTTTGAGTTGACAATTTGCCTCTGTTAGAGCAGTTTAGTTTTTTCTCTTACTCTGCGATGTTCGGGAAATTGATTAGCGTTTTCCCTTACTCTATATAATTCGGAGGCCAATCAGCGCAGGGCGGCTGCCAAGCCGTAAATCGGAAGGCAAATGCCAAGCCGGAAGTCTCCACTTTTACCACTTGAAGGTAAAAGCTATCGAATGTTACCGGCATTAGCGGAGAGGAGGAATTTATATCAGTTTGCAGTGTAGCTTAAAGCGATAACTTGGTGAGTTTTTCCAGTTAGGCTAATCAGGTAAGCTCTTTTGTATTATACGACTGTCGCATCAAACCCTACGAGACTAATGCCTTTATCTTTGGCATCTTTCATCAGTTGTTCTTTTTCGATTAAAATAGTTGAATTAACTGCTACTGCAGCAGTGAGTATTTTGGCCTGTGCTAACTTTTCCAGAGTGCGAGTTCCCAAAACTGGTACATCGAAACGATAGTCCTGATTAGGCTTCACCGTTTTCACAAAAATAGCCTCTTTAGTTTTGAACTGCCCAGCTCGTTCAAGCATTGCGTCTGTACCTTCGAATGCCTCGACAGCGAGAACAGTGCCTTTTCGAACAACAACTCCTTGACCAATATCGAGCGCTGCAATTTGGGTGGCGATTTGCATGCCATGCTCTAGCCATGGTTGGTATTTCTTGGGGAACTTTCCGCACATTGTTCCATGCTCTGCGAGGTCTTCATCCATGAAGATTCGTGCGTCGAGCAGAGTCGTGTCTATTGAGGTAATTTCTTTCGCGATAGCGCCGAATATAGTCTCTGCGTTTTTTCTCTTTAGAGAGGCGAGAAGCGAAACAGCTTTGAGATCAGGGTGTAATCCCTTGAAGAGCTTTCCAGGTGTGATTTGCCCTGCCATCACAGCATAGGCTGCGTCAAATTTCTTTAGTGCTTTGAGGAGTTTGCCGAGTTGTCCGACCTTCATTCGACTTCGGTTTGATTCCGAAAAACTCTCATACAAGCCCTCGTCGGTCTCATCTTCGAAAGCGATTAGTCTTAAAGGAATACCTTTAGCAATTGCTCGTCTTGCAAGGACGATGGGATAATTGCCCTTGCCAGCAATGAGGGCTAAAGGGCGGTTTTGATCGTAGTCATCTGGCAGAAAGCGGCTCAGTTTTAGGGTATTTTAAGGGTTAGTTGGCAACGAGGTTGACTATCTTACCTGGGACGTAGATTTCCTTTCGCAAGGTCTTGCCTTCCAGTTGAGCTTTGACGCGTGGGCTTGTCTTCGCGGTCTCGATTATTTCCTCTTTTGTCGCAGACTCTGGAAAGGTACCCTCTCCACGCAGCTTGCCATTGACCTGAAAGATTATAGTCAAACCTGAGACTCCGAGCTTAGACTCGTCAAACTGAGGCCATCCTTGATTGAGTATGCTAGGTTGTCCGCCAGTGCGTTCCCAAAGTTCCTCTGCAATATGTGGAGCCATCGGTGCAAGCATACGAAGGAGATCTTGAACTGTAGCCAGTGAAAGTGTCTCCGCCTTCTGAATATGGTTTAGGAGAATCATCAACTGTGAGATTGCCGTGTTGAAACGTAGATTCTCAATATCCTCGGTGACCTTTTTAATGGTTTCGTGGAGTACTTTTTCTGTTTCGGAGGTCTCAGAATTTTCATGAATCCGATTCTGTAGCTTACCCTCACGGTCCAGAATTTCCCTCCAAACTTTGCGAAGGAAACGCGATACTCCTTCTATGCCCTTTGTGTTCCATGGTTTAACAGCCTCCAGTGGACCCAAGAACATTTCATATAGTCGAAGAGCATCTGCTCCATAACTGTCGATGACCTCATCTGGGCTGACAACGTTACCAATGCTCTTGGACATCTTGTTACCGTCTTCTCCAAGGATGAGTCCTTGATGGAACAGCCTTTGATAAGGTTCTGGAGTAGACACTGCGCCAATATCATGCAGGAAGATGTGCCAGAATCTTGCGTATAGCAGGTGAAGCACTGCATGTTCTGCGCCTCCGATGTAGAAGTCTGGACTGCCCCAGTACTTTTCTTTTTCTAGGTCTACTGGAGCCTCTGAGTTTTTGGGATCCAGGTAACGAAGATGATACCAGCAGGAACCCGCCCATTGAGGCATAGTATTTGTTTCGCGAATAGCTTCAACCCAAACG
>CAJWWL010000132.1 GCA_913048125.1 uncultured Opitutia bacterium
CATTAATGTGTTGGTAAGAGTTTAAGTGTTTACGAGTTTCTCTCTCTAGTTGCTTGTTTTTTCTTTACCACAGGAGCGAGAGAGAAATTGATCTGTTTCTCAAATCGATCTACAGCATCAACCACTACATCGACTTCATCTCCCACTTTGATTTGCTGGCCAGCCAAAATGACAGTTGTACCTGGTGAGTCAGAATTCCAAGACCTTTTCTGGCTATGGTTGCGACCAGAAAGCATTCCAAATGCTCCAGAATCTTTTAATTCAACAAACACACCGCTTCGTGCGATATCCATCACAACAGCTCTAAAGTTACTTTTCGGTTTCTTCTTCAACTCACGCTCAAAGAACTCCATTAATTTGATTTTAACTGACTCGCGTTCAGCATCTATACTGTTCCTTTCAGTTAGGCTGATGTGTTGGGATATCTCCTCCAGTCGACCTTTTCGCAGAGTCTTATTTTGAGGCTGTTTTTGATTATCACGGCCATAAGCAATATGTCCCTCTAGTATTCGATGAACAACCAAGTCTGAGTATCGACGGATAGGCGACGTGAAATGAGTGTAATCCTGTTTGTTTAACCCGTAGTGCCCATCAGGTGTGGCACGATATACAGCCTTCGGCAAACTACGTAGAAACTCAATATTAAGCATATGTGACTGAGGGTGGGATTTGATCTCACTCAAAGCCTTCGTTACTTCTTCGCGTTTAGTGAGATCTCCAACAACAATACCGAATTGGTCGAGAATTTTTCGAAGTTCATTTAACTTTTCCTCCTCGGGATTATCATGCACTCGATAGACACAGGGTATGTTTTTAGTTCGGAGTAGTTTGGCAACTTCTTCGTTTGCCAATAGCATAAACTCTTCCACAAGTTGATGACTTTCATCATTATCAATTTTTTCTATACGATCTGCCCAACCTTCCTTATCTACGAAGATTTTAGTTTCAGGCATGTCTAAGTCCAGACTACCATTTTTTATGCGCTTTTTCCGGAGCACAGATGCAATGCTCCAAAGTTGATGTACAGCTTTCTGAAGTTGTAAGAGTTCCAGATCCGGTAGCTTAGAAAAATCTTTACCAGGATGACCAGTTTGATGGCTGGGTGGCGCAGGAATACGACGAATTTTCTCCAGGTTATTCTGTTTCAGTAATGCGTACGCTTGGCGGTAGGTCAGTCTCTTCTGGCTATGAATTACTGAGTTCTCGAACTCCGTCTTGATGAGCTTATCCTTGCTAAAGGTAAGGAATACGCTCTTAACGAGACGGTCTTCACCTTCAACAAGGCTGCAGATCCCACTTGAAAGGGTATGGGGTAGCATTGGAATGACCGTACCAACAAGGTAGGTAGAATTTCCTCGTGTCTTGGCTTCCTTATCTAACTGGCTCTTCGGTTTTACATAGTGGGAAACGTCTGCTATGTGTACTCCAATACGAACTTTTTGCTCATCTAAATGTTCCAGACTGAGCGCATCATCAAAGTCCTTCGCATCGTCAGGATCGATAGTGATGGTAAAGAGATCTCTGGCGTCGAACCTTCTTCTAATTTCACTTTTTTCGACAGTTTTGGAGATTTCTCGCGTTTCTTCCTCAACGAGTAATGGAAATTCTGGGTCAAGTTGATACTCCCTAAGAATTCCAAGATATTCCGCCCCCGGAGTGTGGGACTTTCCAAGAACTTCAGTAATAAAACCACGGGGAGGGCGCTTTGGATCTTTCCACTCATGTAGACGTACAACAACTTTGTCCTTCATTTTGGGACGTGGCTTCATCGAGTGGATATCGCCCTTTGTTACAGATATATTTTGAGTAATTCGAGGCTCATCGGGCATGACAAAGTAACTGGATCCATCCCAGAAGAGTGTGCCTACGATAATCTCTCGTGCTCTTTTTAAAACCTCTTCAACACGAACTTTTACCCTCGCTTCAGGTCGATCGCCTCCTCGTCTTCCAAACTTCCGTTGATTGGGAGATTGGCGTATTACTATACGTGCCTGCACTTCATCCAAATGTAGGGCTGTGCCTGTGTCTCTTGCATGGACGCGATAGGTTTGCGCTTTTTCACCCGATCCAACAACTAGGGTTGCCGCTCCACTACGCCGGAAATGCAAGATTCCCTTAACGTCAGAGGTCTTACGATCCTTTTTTGGCTTACGCCTTTTTTTCATTCTCTATAAATGAGAAAAGCCAGGGCGAACCCTGGCTTTTCGATTAAATTCAGTGATTGCCTAAGGATTTTACTCTCGTTCGCCGTCAAAGGCGTCTTCTGCACTGTGACCTAAGGGCGCTCCATTAACAGCTTCTTTAAGATTTTGCGTTTGTTGACTGGGGTCATCCCACTCAGCGAAGTTTTCCTCTTTGATCTGCTTAAAAGCCTTCACGTGCCCACTCAGATACCCAACATGGCCACCTGATCTTCCATTTGGAGCTTTTTTCGACCAGCTTCCTTCTTCGTCAAGACCTGCCGTATAAACTACAGGCGTTCCTGATGCACCAGATTGTTCGGACTCCTCAACTCCTGCAAATGCATTGAATGAAAGAATCGAGTTTTGGAAATCTTCATCAATTTCCTGATTATCCTCGTCAGAGTCTGGGTCTAAAACAAACGTAGCTTTGTGTTTACGATTTTCCTTCTTAGCACCTTTATCACGAGCCGAAATCCATACCTCGGCGTTATTCATTTCTCTACTCATTTCTGCAAGTACAGCAGCAAAGTCATGAATGGTGCCAGATGTGTAGGTTACCTCATCGTCATCAGTATTCACCATTTCTTCTTCGTTGATGTTCTCAACGATTGGACCATTTTCGCTGTTGTAGCTGATGTATGCGGACAAAATATCTCGCATATTTGCTGACTGTTTTGCTTTCGCACCTGCAATCAGCGCAACATCAGCACCCTTAAAAGCGATGCCGAAAAGTATACCAATGATCGTGATCACGGTAAGTAGTTCAATAAGGGTGAAACCTTTGTTTTTTTGAGGTGAATTCTTAATTGCAGGGATCATAATGTTGGGAATGTTTAATATTCAGCTTTTGACAGTATGTTTTTCGGTTAGGTTCCGTCAAGTTGATGTTGACGCAATAACTCAGTAGGGCAGAGGGAAACGTTTACACAACGTGATCATTGTTTCCTTCGCTTGAGCAATGACCTTCTCATCCTCATGCGCGTCGAGAATATCACAGATCGTGTTTGATATTGTTTCCATCTCGGATTGCTGCATACCGCGCGTAGTTACTGCGGGACTACCGATTCGCAAACCGCTTGTTTGGAAAGGACTGCGTGTGTCTCCGGGAACGCTGTTACGATTTGTTGTTATGTTTGCCGACTCGAGAGCAAACTGAGCTTGTTTTCCTGTGAGGTCGGGGTGGCTGGGTCGTAGGTCGATAAGAACTAAATGGTTATCTGAGCCACCACTTGTGAGTTTTAATCCTCTCTCAGTGAAGACCTTTGCAAGGGCAGATGTGTTATCGATAACTTGTTGTGAATAATTTTTGAACTCTGGCTTTGCCGCTTCTTGGAAGCAAATCGCCTTAGCAGCAATGACATGCATGAGTGGACCACCTTGTGCTCCTGGAAATACAGCCGAGTTAATGGCCTTCGCATATTGTTCTTTGCACAGAATCAAGCCTCCACGAGGACCTCTAAGGGTTTTATGAGTAGTGGTGGTTACAAAATCAGCGTGAGGGATTGGTGAGGGATGGACGCCTGCTGCGACCAGACCCGCTATGTGAGCAATGTCAGCCAATAAAAGTGCACCACAGTCTCTAGCTATCTGGCCCATGCGTTCAAAGTCTATGGTCCGCGGGTACGCTGAAGCTCCAGTTGTTATGAGTTTGGGTTTTTCTGAGGCTGCCTTTTTTGCAAGATCTTCGTAATCGATGAGCCCTGAATCCGGATCGACCCCATAGTTTACAACCTCGTAGAGCTTTCCGCTGAAGTTAGCTGGATGACCATGAGTCAGGTGACCCCCGTCTGCGAGATTCATTGTAAGAATCTTGTCTCCTGCAGAAATTACAGATGAGTAGACAGCTTGATTTGCCTGACTGCCGGAGTGAGGCTGTACGTTGGCGTGTTCGGCACCAAAAAGTTTCTTGGCTCGGGCAATCGCGAGATCCTCTGCCACATCTACGTGCTCGCAACCACCATAGTAACGTTTCGATGGATACCCTTCCGCATATTTATTGGTCATAACGGAGCCGCTAGCCTGCATTATCACGGGATGTGTGAAATTTTCGGAAGCGATCAGTTCTACATGTTCCTGTTGGCGCTGAGTTTCATGTTGAATGGCCGCCGCGATCTCTGGATCCACGGAGCTAAGGTCGTCCGAGTTGATGAATGATTGGTTGTGGGTCATTTTTGGTTGAAAAAGCTTTCTGCAAATTAGCAATTATTCTGTATGTGTTCGACGAGAGAAGGGATAGCTTCCTTAACGGCATCTAGGGTTTGTTTATAAAGAATTAGGTTTCCTCCGAAGGGGTCTGGTAGCTCGGGGTTTTTGCCAGGACCGACGAATTCTCGAAAGAGGCATACTTGACCTTCACGGGTCTCAAATACCGCATCTACGATGTCGATGTGACTGTGAGTCATGCCAAAGATAAAAAGGGACTCGTCTACGAGCTGCTGCGTCAGAGGCTGGCTCTTGTGGTCTGAAAGATCAATGCCCTCTTCTTTGAGTACATCTACGGAGAAGTTTGATGCTGCGTTGCCAACAGCAGCCGCTACTCCTGCTGAGACAACCTGTAGCTGTCGAGCGGAATCCTTTTCTTTTGACAGTGCTTGCGCAAGTAGACGCTCTCCAAGAGGACTGCGGCAAATGTTGGCAGTGCATATGACCGTAATTTTGTTAGGCTTGGTTTTGTCAGGCATGAGTCTTTAATACGAGTTTTCTGGTACGGTCATTCCAATGTCTCTTCTAAAGTACTGTTTTTCAAAATATGTATGCTCGCAAGCTTTGTAGATTCTTTGTGATGCAATCTCCGCCGTGTCTGCTAAGGCAACAAGATTAAGAACTCGTCCGCCTGAGGTAACAAGATTTCCATTAGAGTCTTGTTTTGTGCCAGCATGAATGATGCTGACTCCTTCGGGCAAAGAGACTGGCAACTCTATTGGAGTGCCCTTGGGGTAGGAATCAGGGTATCCATCTGCCGCAAGTACAACGGTAATCGCAGAGTCTCCTGTAGGGGTTAGGTTGTCTGGTAGCGATTCGCCCCTAGCAGCTGAAAGGAAGAGCTCAACGGTATCTTCTTTGAAAAGAGGAAGAATAAGTTGAGTTTCTGGGTCGCCAAGACGTACATTAAATTCAAGAACTTTGGGGCCTTCATCAGTAAGCATGAGCCCAATGTAGAGAATGCCCCTGTAGTCTATGCCTTCTGATTGAATTCCTGCTAGCGTGGGTTTGGCAATCGTTTCTAAAATTTCGTAAAGTGTTTCATCTGGGATTGTAGGGTCAGGGGCAATGACACCCATACCCCCCGTGTTCGGCCCAGTGTCACCTTCTACGATTTTCTTGTGGTCACGGCTAGTGGGTAAAACAGAAAAGTCCTGGCCAGATACTAACAAATGTAACGAAGTCTCACGGCCTTCCATAAACTCTTCGATTACTATTTCTTCTCCACTAGAACCAAACTGGGCTCCTTCTAACATATCGACTACTGCCTGCTTTGCCTTTGCCCGGGTTTCGGCAATAATTACTCCTTTACCAGCCGCCAGACCACTTGCTTTTACCACAATACGGCCTTGTTCAGGATAACCCTCCAAGTAATCTAAGGCAGGGCTAGTCTCGGAGAAGTTCCCGAACCGAGCAGTTGGAATATTGTATTTGTCTAGGAAGTCCTTGGTGAAGGTCTTGCTACCCTCGAACCGGGCCGCCTTGGCATTGGGGCCGAATGCTAGTATACCTGCATCCGCAAGACTATCGACCGCCCCTGCACAAAGTGGAACCTCTGGTCCAATTATTGCAAAGTCTACAGACTCTGCTCGTGCCAATTCCACTATGGCTGTTGGATCTCCAACATCAACTGGGATACATTGAGCCTCTAGGGCCATACCTCCGTTTCCAGGAGCAGCTATAACATCTGAAGCTATCGGGCTTCGTAAGCACTCTCTAAGTATGGCGTGCTCACGACCTCCAGAGCCGACTACAAGTATTTTCAATCTTTCCGACATTAGGAATTAGATGGGTAGACTGAGTGAAAACATTTTCCAAGCCTGAACGGCTATTCACTATCAGATATGAAATTTATCTTCACTTCTTATCTAGTTTAAAACATTTTTGTCCTGTCTGCTAATTGCAGATAGGTGAGACATAAAACGAATAAATTGATGAGACGATGAAATATTATTTCATGGGCGTTTGCGGTACTGCCATGGGAAACGCTGCAATGTTGCTTCGAGAGCAGGGACATGAGGTCGTTGGAAGGGACAGTGGCATCTACCCGCCAATGTCTACGGTCCTCCAGCAAGCTGGCATCAGAATGTATGATGGCTTTTCTGATTCGAATCTCCGTGATGCTCAACCGGATCTTGTGGTTGTGGGAAATGCCATCTCGCGGGGAAACCCGGAAGTCGAATGGCTTCTTGAGAGCCGTTCATTCCCGTTGATCTCTCTGCCTCAGATGCTTGCCGAGGGTATTCTTTGTCAGCGCCGTAACCTAGTCGTAAGTGGTACTCACGGAAAGACTACTACCACGACGCTTGCTGCTACCTTGCTTCGTGCTGGTGGAAGGGACCCAGGGTGGTTGATAGGTGGCGTTCCTCTTGATCTTCCCAGTGGTTCGCATCTTGGATGTGAGTCGGAGCCTTTTGCCATTGAGGGTGACGAATACGACTCCGCGTTCTTTGATAAGCGCAGCAAGTTCATACATTACCAACCCAATGTTCTTATCCTTAATAATCTTGAGTTTGATCACGGAGATATTTTTCGCGATCTAACCGATGTTAAGCGTACATTTAGCCACTTACTTCGAGTTATTCCCCGCAACGGACATGTCCTTTTAAATGGCGACGATGATAACGTTCAGTCCCTGCTACCAATCCCATGGACTAATGTCCACAAAGTCGGTGCTGGTGACACAAATGATTTGCGAATTGTCAATTTTTCAGAAGGGCCATCCGGGAGTCAGTTTCGTCTAATTTGGAAGGGTGATGACTGGGGTGACATCTCTTGGCGTATGACGGGCGAATTTAATGCTCGCAACGCAGCTATGGCTTTGAGGGCCGCGATGTTCGCCCTTGATCTTAAGCATCCAACTCCTGAGATGATTTATGCCCTTAAAAACTTTGGTGGTGTGAAGCGTCGACAAGAGACTCTTCTCGAAATGGGTGGCATAATTGTGATGGAAGATTTCGCGCACCATCCAACTGCGCTGGCTGGAACATTAAATTCATTCCGTAATCGTTTTCCCAAAAGTTCTATTGTGGCTTGTTTTGAGCCCCGAAGCAATACTGCCACTACCAATGTGTTTCAACGTGATTTCACTAATGCACTCTCCAATGCAGATGAAATTCTACTTGGTGCTGTGCATAGAGGTGAGAAGATTTCGGATGAGAAACGTCTTGATACTGCAGCAATGGTTACTGAGTTGAAGTCTCGTGGTCGCACTGCTCACGCCTTTTCTGCCAACTCACAACTCTTGGCTTACATCAGAGATCACTTTTCCCCGCAGTCTGGTGACCCCGTGTTGATATGCTTTTTTTCAAACGGAGGATTCGATGGTGTTCCTGCGTCATATGTCTCAGGTCTGAAGTCTGATGTTTGCTGTTAAAATATCCGATGCCTGATATTCCTCGCAACGCATTTTCCGAAGAGATTGAGGGCTTCCTTGCTTGGCTAGAATTGGAGAAGGGACTTTCTCATAATACAATCGAAAGCTATGAAAACGACCTCGCTCAGTGCGCTCTATTTCTCAAAAAAAAGAAGGTGGAGGGCTGGTCTTCAGTATTACCGGATCATATCTCCTCTTGGGCGGCGTCCTTAAGTAAGGACGGATTTGCTGTTTCCAGTCTTGCTAGGCGGATGTCTGCTCTAAGGTCTTTTACTCGATATCTCCAGAATGAAGAGGGCTGGTCAGCGGACTTCATGGAGTTGATTAGCAGTCCTCGTCTTAGTCGAACGTTACCTGGTACACTGACTATTGAAGAAGTATCACGCCTTCTTGCCGCACCCCGTAGTGACCATCCAAGAGGACTCAGAGATAGGGCTTTGCTCGAATTGTGCTACAGTAGTGGGCTTCGGGTTTCAGAGCTTTGCGGACTTTCCCTGCAGTCCATCGACCTAGACCATGGATTTATCCGTGTTTTCGGTAAAGGTTCAAAGGAGCGGATTGTGCCGGTTGGAGAGACCGCCCTTTCTGCGGTTCGTGATTATGTGCAACATGGACGTGGAAATTTTCTCAAGTCGCATTCTGGAAGTGATCTCTTTCTAAGTAACCGGGGTAAGGCAATATCCCGAAAGATGTTCTGGGTCTTAATAAAGCAATATGCCCGTGCCGCGGGTATCGAGAAATCTGTAAAACCCCATATGCTGAGGCACTGTTTTGCCACTCATCTGCTTGCTGGTGGCGCTGACCTTCGAGCGATTCAGGAAATGATGGGGCATGCAGATATTTCTACGACCCAAATATATGCGTCTGTCGAGCAGGAGCGTTTAGTCGAGGAGCATACATTTTACCATCCTCGGAATCAGAAAGCGGGTTAGCTTTTTCTTGTTGAGGTCTTTTGTCTTCAGTCGCCGAGCTTTTTATTCTTGGCCAAGTAATTGCGCACGTAGTCATTAACGGCTTCAGCCAGTGGTGTTAGCTGCTTTTCGTAGCCTGTGCCGCGTAGTTTAGCTATATTGGCGCAGGTATGATACTGGTACTTTTCTCTGATTGAAGCTGGAATGTCGATGAAGTCGATATGAGTTTCCCGGTCCATAGCTGAGAAGATGGCGTTGGCCAGAGTGATCCAAGCGTTGGCCTCGCCTGAGCCAAGATTGTATAATCCTGTAGCATTTGGGCTAGCCGCTAAGTGAAGAGTCATATCAACGGCGTCCTTAACGTAGAGGAAATCCCTTTTTTGTTCTCCATCCTTAAATTCCGGTTTGTGGCTGCGGAAGAGTTGTAACCGACCTGTCTCGCAGATCTGTTGGTAGGCTTTGTTCACTAGACTGCGCATCTCATCCTTATGATCTTCGTTGGGACCGTAGACATTGAAATACTTAAGACCCGTGAGCTGGTCCAGCCAGCCTTTACGTTGGGCATGAAGGTCAAACAGGTGTTTGGAGTAACCGTACATGTTAAGGGGGCGCAGCTTGGTAAGGTCATCAGATTGGTCATCCATGCCTTGCTCTCCGTCTCCATAGGTAGCTGCAGAAGAAGCGTAAAGGAAACGCACTTCACGTTTTAGAGCCCATGCGGCCAGAGCAGCTGTGTATTGATAGTTGTTGCGGACCAGATAAGCAGCATCAGTCTCCATCGTGCTAGAGCAAGCGCCGAGATGTAAGATGAGACCAATGTCATCTAAGGAACGGTCTTCTTTCTCAACTAATTCCAGAAGCTGTCCGGCTTCTAGGTAACCAGCGAAGGCGAGAGGGACAAGGTTCCGCCATTTCTCAGAGTTGCCGAGAAGGTCGGTAACAAGTATATCGTTGCGACCTATTTGATTTAAGGCGTGGACAATGGCACTGCCTATGAAGCCTGCGCCGCC
>CAJWWL010000133.1 GCA_913048125.1 uncultured Opitutia bacterium
TTCCTGAAAATATTGATTTTAATTTTCATGTAAAACCAATTATTTCAGATAAATGTTTTGCTTGTCATGGTCCTGATGAAAAAGAACGTAAAGCTGGCCTAAGATTAGATACAGAAGTTGCTGCCAAGGGTGGCCGAAATGGCATTCGTGCTGTCGTAGCGAAAGATTTGGATGCAAGTGAGTTATACCAACGCATTATCTCAAAAGATCCTGATGACCAGATGCCGCCTCCAGATTCGATTCACAGCGTATCCGATGCGGAGGTGGAGCTTATAAAGGGCTGGATTTTACAAGGTGCGGAATGGGGTGCTCATTGGGCGTTTGAAAGGATTGATTCAGTGCCTGTCAGTGACCACAAGAATCATCCAGTTGATGCCATAATTTCTGATCGTCTTTCTGAAGAACAATTAACGCCAAACCCACGGGCATCTAAGCTTACTCTCATTCGCAGGCTTTCCCTTGATCTCTTAGGTTTGCCCCCAACACAGGAACAAATCAGTACATTCCTCGCTGATACTGAAAAGGGAGCGTGGGAGAGGCTGGTTGATCGTATGTTACAAGAACCTGGCTTCGGCGAGCGTATGGCTTGGGACTGGATGGATGCTGCTCGCTATGCAGATTCAAACGGGTATCAGGGCGACCGGGAGCGCACCATGTGGCCTTGGCGAGACTGGGTGGTGCGTGCCTTCAATCGAAATATGCCCTTCGATCAATTTACAATCTGGCAACTTGCTGGCGACCTACTACCAAATGCTACCTCCGAGCAGATTTTGGCTACTGCTTTCAACAGAAATCATATGATCAATGGTGAAGGTGGTCGTATTGCTGAGGAGAATCGTGTGGACTACGTTTTCGATATGACCGAGACGATGGGTACAGTCTGGCTTGGTCTTACCCTCAACTGTTGCCGCTGTCATGATCACAAATATGATCCCTTGCTTCAACGAGAGTACTATCAGTTCAATGCCTTCTTCAATCAGACCCCAATTAATGGGGGTGGAGGTAACCCGCAGACCCCACCTGTCCTTCAGGTAGGAACACCGAAAGAGGTTTCTGAAATCGCCAGTATCGAAGCCGACATTGAAAAGTTTAAATCTAACATTGAGACACATCTTGCTAAGGCTCTCGAGAGGCAAGCCAACTGGGAAGCTGAAAAATTGGATGCTGCCGCAAGTTCATCATGGGAAATACTTAAGCCTAAAAGCGCCAAAGCAAAGTTTCAGACACTCGAGATGCTGGAGGGTGGACTGATTTATGCCTCCGGAGAGAATCCAATCAACGACGAGTACACAGTTACATACTCTCTGAATTCAGGAACGGTAGCGGCAATCTTACTAGATGCTGTGCGGCATCCAAAAATGACCAGGGGAGGGCTTGCAAGATCTGACAGTGGTAACTTCGTTCTCACAGATATACAGTTTCACCTTGTCAGTGCTGATCAGGTAGAAGTCAACCAACTGGAGATCGACGCTGCGCTGGCTAGCTTTGAACAAGGCGCGCACAAAATTGTAAATTCGTACGACGCAAGCCCTGGGTCAGGTTGGGCGGTTTGGAATGGTAAGCCTTTCAACCGTGATCATGCTGCTATATTTCGTTTGAAGGAACCTGCCCAAGTTGAATCGGGTACAACTCTACGTTTAAGCCTAAAGTTCAATTCTCCACATGCGCAGCACAACTTAGGGCACTTCAGGATTTCTACATCATCGGACCGAGATGCTGTTCTACCTAGTGATGACGATAAGCTTCTCTTCGCCCTCAAGGTCCCTCCTCCCGATCGAAGTCCAGTCCAGAAAAAGATGGTGCGCGAAGCCTACGAGAAGTCTGACCAGTCTCTTCGGCAATTAAAGGGCAAGCTCAATGATGCAGAGAGTCGAATCAAGTCCATGCGTAATGGATTCCCTAAAGTCATGGTCATGGCGGATATGTCGAACCCTCGGCAAACTTTTCTTTTAGATAGGGGACTCTACAACCAGCGCGGGGAAACTGTTAAAGCAGCTGTGCCTGCTTTTCTTCCGCCCCTGACTGAAGGAGAGAAGGCCAATCGTTTGTCCTTAGCGAGGTGGTTGGTTTCTCGAGAGAATCCTCTTACCGCTCGAGTCACTGTTAACCGTTTTTGGCAGATGCTATTCGGTATTGGCCTTGTCAAGACAGTGGAGGATTTTGGTGTTCAGGCTGAGTATCCGGTCTATCCTCGTTTGTTGGATTACCTAGCATCTGAGTTCATGAGCTCTGGTTGGAATGTTAAGAATATCCTACGTACGATCCTCACAAGCGACACTTACCAGAGAAGCTCTAAGTTTTCATCTATTGAAGCTTATGAGCGTGACCCAGATAACCGTTTTTTGGCTCGTGGGCCTCGATTCCGAATGCCTTCATGGATGATTCGTGATCAAGCACTTGCCGCTTCCGGGTTGCTGAATCCTAAAATTGGTGGGGCTCCAGTGAACAGCTACCAGCCTGCTGGGATCTGGGAGGAAACCTCTTTTGGCAAGAAACGTTATCGCCAAGATGCTGGTGACAAACTCTATCGCCGAAGTTTATACACTTTCTGGCGCCGTATCGTAGGTCCGACAATATTTTTTGATTCTGCAAAGCGTCAGGTTTGCGAGGTTAAACCCCTGCGTACGAATACTCCATTACACGCGCTAACGACTCTCAACGGCACAACCTATGTGGAAGCTTCACGCGCTCTAGCCACCCGCGTCCTTTTGGAATCAGATGATGACTCTCTCCGTCTAATTTCAGCCGTTCGAAGCATACTCGCTCGAGAGCCTTCAATACAGGAGTCTACTTTACTCATGAGAAGTCTCAAAAGTGCGCGTAAGAGTTTCAGTGATAATCCTGATGCAGCGAAGCGATTTCTAGGGCATGGTCAGTTCAAGTCTAACAAACTTGATCAGCCTGCAGAGTTGGCTGCATGGACGTCTCTCTGCCTTAATCTGTTGAACCTTGATGAAACGTTGAACAAGGAATGACCTGAGTGATGAGTGAAACTTGGAACATATTAGACCCGACTGCTCCTAAGCCTGTCCTAGAGCATCAGTTAGAGATCAATCGTCGTCACTTTTTTGGTCGTGGTTCCAGTGGCATTGGTGTGGCTGCTTTAGCAGCAATGATGAGTCGTGAGAGGTTGTCGGCGCAAGGGCGTCTGTCAGGATTCCCTAGCTTTGCACCTAAGGCAAAACGCGTCATCTACCTATTTCAGAATGGAGCACCTACGCATGTGGATCTCTTCGACTACAAACCTCGCTTGCATAAGATGCACGGCAAGCCTGTGCCTGAGGAGTACATAGGCAGTAAGCGGTTTAGCACCATGACCGGTAATCCGAAAGGTAAGTTGATGCTTCAATCGATCGAACCCTTTCGGCAATACGGAGACAGTGGAGCTTGGGTGAGTGACTTGATGCCGTATACCGGAAAAATTGCTGACCAATTGTGTTTCCTCAAGGGTCTGCATACCGATGCGGTGAATCATGCCCCAGCAATCTCTTTTCTTTTAAGTGGGGGGCAATTACCCGGTCGACCGACTCTGGGTGCCTGGCTAAATTACGGACTAGGCTCAGCTTCTGAAGAACTTCCCGGTTTCGTCGCTATGACCTCTGTTAGCAAGGGTACTTCTTGTGGGCAGATTTTCTATGACTTCTACTGGGGATCAGGCTTTCTGCCGACCCGCTACCAAGGTGTTAAATTTCGGGGTAGTCGAGACCCTGTCCTATACCTAAAAAACCCAGACGGTCTCGACCCTGCTTTGCGACGTAGACTACTTGATGACCTTGCCGCTCTCAACGAACTAAAATTTCAGCAAGTTGGCGATCCTGAGATTCGAACGCGGATTGCTCAGTACGAAATGGCCTATCGTATGCAGACCTCTGTGCCGGAGTTGACAGACTTCTCCGACGAACCGGATCATGTACTCGACCTCTATGGGCCACAAGTAAGGGAACCAGGTACGTTTGCGTACAATTGCCTAATGGCGCGCAGACTAGCAGAAAGAGGAGTTAGCTTTGTTCAATGTATGCACGCCGGTTGGGACCAACACAACTCACTAACCACTGAACTCTATAACCAGTGTCGCGATACGGATCAACCCAGTGCGGGCCTTGTCCAAGACCTCAAGATGCGTGGTCTTCTCGATGACACTCTTGTTATCTGGGGTGGAGAGTTTGGTCGCACGCCTTTCATACAGGGCGACATTAAGAACCGTAAACGCTGGGGCCGAGATCATCATCCCTATGCATTTACCACTTGGTTAGCTGGTGGCGGCGTTAAGCCTGGTATCACCTACGGAGCATCTGATGATCTAGGTATCAATGCTGTTGAAGACAGGGTCCATGTTCATGATTTCCAAGCCACTCTTCTTCATTTGCTCGGTATCGATCATGAACGTCTTACTTATCGTTTTCAAGGTCGTCACTTTAGACTTACCGATGTTCATGGTCATGTAGTACACCCAATTATTGCATGACGACCCTATTTTTTTTAAGTCAAAAAACGTTTCTCGCCGCATAATAATTCCATGACTTTCCGTTTCGTATTCTGCCACGGCTTCCTAGCACTGATATACTCCAGCACTCAGGCTGTCGACTTCAACCGGGAGGTACGCCCCATCCTTGCGGACCATTGCTTTACCTGTCATGGGCCAGATGCCAGTTCAAGAAAAGCTAAGCTTAGATTGGACGACCGAGATGCTGCATTAAGCAAGGAGGCATTCGTTCCTAACAAGCCAGATGAAAGCGAAATGATGCATCGCATCTTTTCTGACGATCCCGATGAGATGATGCCACCACCTGAGATGAAGAAGCCGCTTACCGCTGAGGAAAAAGACATTCTTTCCCAGTGGATTGCAGGAGGAGCTGAGTACCGTGGGCACTGGGCATTCGAGCGGGTAGAGCGACCGAAGCTACCAAAAGTGCCAAACCGATCACAGGTCAGGAACCCCATTGATACATTCATTCTATCACGTTTGAAGCAAGAGAACTTGAGTCCAGCAGATGAGGCTCCAAAACATCGTTTAATTTGCAGGCTCTCGCTTGACCTAACTGGTCTACCTCCCACGCCAGCTGAGGTAGATGCTTTCATTCGCGACAACTCCCCTGACGCCTACGAAAAACTTGTAGATCGCCTTTTGGACTCGCCGCGCTACGGCGAGCATATGGCTGTGCCTTGGCTGGATTACTCGCGTTATGCTGATAGCAATGGATATCAAACTGATGGAAGTCGTTATCAGTGGCCGTGGCGAGACTGGCTCATCAATGCCCTAAACCGAAATTTGCCCTACAATCAATTTACCGTGGAGCAGTTGGCCGGAGACCTTCTCCCTGATGCTACAATAGATCAAAAGATAGCAACTGGATTCAACCGCAACCACCGGATAAACGGCGAGGGAGGCATCATCGCAGAGGAATGGCGGATAGAAACTGTTATTGATCGAGTCGAGACCACTGGTGCGACTTGGCTTGGACTTACTTTAGGGTGCGCAAGGTGTCATGATCATAAATATGACCCTTTTTCTCAGAAGGAGTTCTACGAGTTCTTTTCATTCTTCAACAATGTACCTGAAACCGGAAGGTTGGCTGGGCAAAGCTCCAATACTAAACCATTGATCTCTGTAGAGACCCCATCCTTCAAGGCTGAGTTAAAACGTTTGGAGCAGGCTGTCAAAGATGCTGAAGTCCGCAGTCGAAAATCAGAGGCTCAAATACAACAGGAGATTCAGGCTTGGCTTCCTGGTTTTCGTAAGCAGTTCGCAGAGGACAAGCCCGTGTGGCAGCCGTTGGATCCCGAATCAATAAAGTCTACTGGTGGAGCTACCTTCGAGCGACAGGAGGACGGTTCATTTTTGCCCACTGGGAAAAATTCCACTCACGACACCTATGTTATCCGTTCGCCCTGGGTCGCAGGGCAGTTTTCTGGGGTTCTTCTCGAATGTCTACCGGACGATCGAACTCCGAATAAGAGTCTTGGCCGATACAGTAACGGAAATTTTGTCCTCACCCGTGTCTTGGCTGAAATCCATGGTCCAGGCGACCAACGTACTCCTGTCAAATTAGTGCGTCAGGAAGCTGATTACTCGCAAAAAGGCTGGAGCATTAAACAGGTAAACGATGGAAACAAAAGCAAGGGCTGGGCCGTCGATGGACCATCACGAAGAAAACCGATAAAGGCCATGTTTCTTGCCGAATCTCCCGTTATGGTTGCGGAGACTGCTAAATTGGAGGTACGTCTAATTCATGAGACCCTCAATCAACACAATATGGGGCGTTTCCGTCTGTCTGCCACAGGTGCGTCACCTGCTACGGTTGGACTTGGTGGTCCCAGTATCCCACCTTCAGTACTAGCCGCAGCAGGTGCCAAGAAGCCCGATGCCCAGCAAATGAAGGTACTTACAGTGTATTACAACGATTTTGTGGCGAAGACGGACACGGGGCTTGTTGCCGCGCGTAAAAAATTGGACGAACACAGAAAGAGTAAACTTCCGACGGTTATGATCATGGAAGAAATGCCTCAACCTAGAAAGGCTTTCATCCTCAACAGAGGAGAGTATGATCATCCGGGTGAAGAGGTGTCTGCAGCTTTGCCTGCATTTCTTCCCTCCATGCCTGAGGGGCAGCCCATGAATCGTCTTGGATTGGCGCGTTGGATTGCTCATCGTGACAATCCACTGACGGCCCGAGTCTGGGTGAATCGTGCGTGGGAGCAGTTTTTTGGTGCCGGGTTAGTAAAGTCTTCTGAAAATCTTGGTATCCAAGCGGCGTTTCCTAGTCATCCAAAATTGTTAGATTGGTTGGCAGCAGAGTTCATGGAGCCTTCCCAAGGATTGAAAGTTGCCGGGCAACCTGCCCGTTCTTGGGATATGAAGGGATTCCATAAGCTCCTTGTTATGAGTGCTGCATATCGTCAGTCTACAAGACCTGCCAACGGTGACCGTTCCTACACTCTAGATCCTGAAAATCGCCTGCTGTCTCGTGGGCCTCGTTTCCGCCTTTCCGGAGAGCAGGTGAGAGATCGTGCGTTGTATGTCAGCGGCTTACTCGTCGAAAAGCAAGGTGGTCCAAGTGTTCGACCTTACATGCCTGCGGGTGTTTGGAATGAGACCACCCGCTATGGTGATCTCCGCAACTACAAGCACGAAACCGGAGAAGGTCTCTATCGACGTACGATGTATACCTTCTGGAAACGCACAGCTGCTCCACCCTCTATGTTGTTGTTCGACGCCCCCAATCGGGAAATATGTACCATGAAGCGTTCACGGACCAATACCCCACTTCAAGCCTTATCCTTATTGAATGAGGTAACCTTTGTTGAAGCAGCTAGGAAGTTGGCAAGCCGGATGTTGGCCCCAAAGGGTGATTCTCCCGACACTCGCCTTAGGAATGGTTTTCGCCACACCATCTCCCGCTCTCCCTTGCCACGAGAGTTGAGTGTTCTTTCAAAGGGGTTGGCTGAAGATCTCGCCTACTTTAAGTCCAACCCAGATGCTGCTAGTAAGTTGCTGCAATTTGGCGAGTCCACTCCGTCCGAAGGAGATCCTGCTGAGTTAGCTGCTTACACTTTGGCAGCCAATGTCCTTCTCAATCTTGATGAATTTGTCACCCGTGAGTAGCCAACAGATGAATACCGCGATCGAAACCCAGATTCAAGATGCCCTTAATCGGCGCATCTTTCTACGAAACTCAACAAGCTTCTTGGGTCTGTCCGCTTTGTCTGGTATGTTGCAGGGCAAGCAGGATACTTCCTCGGGGCTTACAGGTTTCCCAAACTTTCCTGCCAAGGCCAAGCGTATCATCTACCTATTTCAGTCTGGCGCTCCTTCGCAGATGGATCTCTTTGATCCTAAGCCTGCGATTAAGGACAGGCGAGGGGAGGACTTGCCCGATAGCATTCGTAAGGGTCAGCGTCTAACTACAATGACCTCGGGTCAGAAGACTTTTCCTGTGGCGCCTTCAATCTTCAAGTTTGCCCAGTATGGCCAATCCGGGATGTGGTTTAGCGAACTGATGCCCCACATGTCAAAGTTGGCTGACAAGTTCGCAATGGTGCGTTCCGTCCACACCGAGGCCATCAATCACGACCCTGCAATTACCTTTTGTCAGACCGGTCACCAACTTGCTGGTCGCCCTAGCATTGGTTCTTGGCTCGGTTACGGTCTTGGGAGTGAAAACAGAGACCTGCCTGCTTACATTGTGCTTACTTCTTTCGGAACAGGTCGTCCTAATGACCAACCTCTCTACGATCGCCTCTGGAGTTCTGGCTTCTTACCCACAAAGCATCAGGGAGTAAAGTTCCGCAATACAGGGGACGCCGTCCTTTATCTATCCAACCCGCCAGGTGTAGATCGTTCTACTCGCCGTCGCACTCTGGATCGCCTTAATGCCCTTAACCAACAGAGGTTTGACTCAATTGCCGACCCTGAGATTTCTACTCGCATTGCACAATATGAGCTAGCCTTTCGCATGCAATCTAGTGTGCCTGATTTGCTTGATGTCTCGAAAGAGTCCAAGCGCACCCTGGAACGCTACGGGCCGGATGTGCACAAGCCAGGTACCTACGCTGCAAATTGTCTACTCGCTCGACGAATGGCAGAGAGGGATGTTCGATTTGTTCAGCTCTTCCATATGGGTTGGGATCATCATGGAGGTCTTCCAAAGGCTGTCCGTGGTCAATGTAATGACACGGATCAGGCAACATCCGCACTTCTCATTGATCTAGAGGAACGTGGATTACTGGAAGACACCCTTGTCGTCTGGGGCGGTGAATTTGGTCGGACAATTTACTCACAAGGCAAACTCACCGCCACGAATTACGGACGTGACCATCATCCGCGCTGCTTCACTGTCCTGCTTGCTGGTGCTGGTATAAAGGGTGGTGTCACTCTCGGTGAGACCGACGATTACTGCTACAATATCGTCCGAGATCCTGTACATGTGCACGATCTTAATGCGACAATCCTGCATCTTCTCGGGATTGACCATGAAAAGCTCACCTATCGTCACCAAGGTCGTGACTATCGACTGACTGATGTCCATGGTCATCTCGTAAACCCAATTTTGGCTTAAGAATATATTCCAAGTAGATCTATTCAGGTCATTCGTTCAAGACCAACACCAGTTATGCGTCATCGGCATTATTTTGTCATTCCATGTTTCCTGCTCATCGTTTCGAACTGCTTCGCAGGTAAACTGGATTTTAATCGAGATATTCGGCCAATTCTTTCGGACAAATGTTTCAAATGCCATGGGCCCGATGCAAAAAATCAGAAGTCCAAACTTCGGTTGGATTCCTTTGAAAATGCCACAAGGAACTACGATGGGTTACTCGCCTTAGTTCCTGGCAAATTGAAGGAGTCCGAGATACATTGGCGAATTCGTAGTGATGATGCTTCTGAAGTTATGCCGCCTCCTAATGCGAAACTGCCACTTACAAAAGCAGAGAAGGATTTGATCGATCAATGGATTACCGAGGGCGGTGAGTATCGTAGGCATTGGTCATTTGAGCCTTTGGCTAAGCATTCTAAGGTGCCAAAAAGCGAACACCCTGAGCCTCATAATGCCATTGATCATTTTATCGCAGAAGGCTTGAAGGGTTCTGGCTTAAAAACTTCTACAGAGGTGGACCGTGCTACTTGGATTCGAAGAGTCAGCTTCGATCTTACTGGG
>CAJWWL010000134.1 GCA_913048125.1 uncultured Opitutia bacterium
TTCTGCTCAGGGCTGTGGTGCGATATGACTGCCAAGTTTCCATCAATAAGGGACGCATCGACTTTGGGTGAGGTGAATTGATGGATAATTTCGTCAGATTTCGTGGATCGGGCAGTCACGGTAAGCTTGTAAGTTTGGCCCCGACCGTTTGGGACAGCTTTCATGTGAAGCCTCACTTCACTAGGGATTTTTCCGGTGAATGCTGGACCTTTTTCTGGTTTACCTGGAAGATGGGGGAATGCCTTTTCGATGTTCCAGACTTCAGTGATCTTATTTTCTGCTGTGTTGCTTCGAATTACAGTCTTTCCTGTTCCGTCGATGGCGACAATTAGGCCCCCATCCTGAGCCGGCCAATGATGGCAAAGAGCACTTATTCGGAAGTCTACATGCGGACCGCCTACGCCGATAAGAAAACCCGTCCAAGTGTTTGCGGTGGATTTGGTGGAAGTTGAGTGCTGAAGTGCACCAGTGAGTACTTCCATTTCAAGCGTTCCAGCATTACTGCCCGCAAAGTGGCTAAGTCGGTGCACTGTTCTCATAGGTTTGCCTTTGCCGATAAGACATTCCAAGCGTCCGTCTTTCACTTGCCAGTCAAGCATTCGATTGGCAAAATACTCGGGGCCTGGCCAAGGGCGTTGAGTTTGATGGGGGAAGTCGCTCTTGAAGAAGGTAGCTCCTAACAGAGTGGGCAAAAGCAGGAAGAAGTTTCGGAAAATATTCGACATGATTTTAAGTGATCGCCCAAGCTAGAGTGGGATGGTTATCTGTCAACTGGTCAGAACTGTCAGTCTTGACGGTCTAATATCGGGTGGTAAACAACCCACATGCAAAAGGATTGTCCCAATTGGCTAGCTGGCTGGCTCATCCTAATTTTGGCCTCAATGTGTACAGTCGCGCCGCTTGCTTTTCTGGATATTTCGGAAGGGCAGTGGATTGAGGGCGCTCGGGGTGCAATGGTGGTGAATGAAAACCTAAAGTTTGCGGCTTTTTTATTTTTGGGCTGTTTGCCAGTTGGGAGTGTCTGCTTGGCGCTTTCCAATGGCTGGATAAGTTGGAGTCTTCCTCGAGGAATCCTGCTTCCAGCTATTTTAATTTTGATCGCATGTATCGTAAGCAGTGTTCGTGCCGTGGATTCTGGCCGACACTGGATGACTGCTTGGCAGGTGTTCATACTGCCTTTGCTACTGTTCATTGCAGTAGGCTGCTTAAAGTGGAAAACTGTGTTCGTCGTGAGATTAGTGCTCGCGCTTTTACCTGCCGGTGTCTTTGTGGCAGTGATGGGGCTGGACCAGTTTTACAAGTGGCCATGGGTTAGCCTCGGCGATGTACTTCCTCATTACCAGCTAGGTTCCATGCTTTACTCTCAGAATCTTGCCGCCGAATACTTGGCATTGCTGATCCCGTTGGCATTCGCTTGTGTATTTCTTCGTTTGGGTAAATGGCGTTGGTTTTGTTTTTTGGCGGGTGGAGTAATACTTTTTTTCTTCATTCTGACACGAGCTCGTGCAGCATGGGTTGGGCTTTTGGGAGGCAGTATACTTGCTGGTGTAATTGTCATTTGGGTTCTCATCAGCCATGAAAGTTCGGAGGTGGTTTCTTCTGTTCGGCGAAGGGTGATCCTTATGTCAATTGGCTTGGCGGGAGGATTTTTGGTTTTACTGTTTTTGTCACCCTATTGGGCTACGGGTCTAGGAGATGACCCACCAGGACCCAACGAGCCTCTTCAATCAAACAGGTTCATTCTAGAGTTTAAATCTATTTTCGAAGGTCAGTCTAATGGCCGCAGACAGATTTGGAATGATAGCTTTCAAATGGGGCGTGAGGCAGGTGGCTTTTGGGGTCTAGGAGCTGGTCAGTTTCGAATTCACTTTCCTCGTTTCATTGATTCAAGCCATGAGATGTTTGTTGATTCTCTTAACGGACCAATGTTCAAGCAAACCCGTCGAGCGCACAACGACTACCTGCAACTTCTCGTAGAATTAGGGGTGCTAGGATTTGTTGCTGCACTCTGGCTTTGGATTCGCGTAATCTTTGGCGCTATCAATTCCATTAAGGAATCTCTTGATGCCGGCGATATTCAGAAACTGCTTTTATTGTTTGGATTACTGGCCTCTGTGCTCACGCTTTCTGTGGCAATGTTCTTTGATTTCCCCTCACGTATGCCGGCAACAATAGCAATCGGTTGGACTTGTCTCGGTTTACTGGTAGGATTGGAACCTCGCCAAAGTTCATCGTCGCAATTTCAAGGTGATGGTCGTTCGCTTCTTGTTTTAGTTGCACTCTTTACAATCGCCATGAGTTGGAGCCTTGGTTGGCGTACGTTAAAAGGAGATTTCTTCAGGGTACAGGGTAGTTTGGCTCTTGGAGTTGGAGACTTCGCAAATGCTCGCTCTTATTATCAGGTCGCCAGGCGTTGTCAGCCTTGGGAAGATGACCCTTGGTTGAAATTGTACTGGCTCTTTAGACAGGACTCTAACATGGAGGGAGCTCTTAAAGTTGTCCAAGGGCACTTGGCTCGTAACCCTTGGTATTACCTACCGATGAAATATGAGAAAGAATGCTACATGCATTTGGGGCGGTGGGAAGATGCTCGCAACTCTGTAGAACGGATTTTAGATCTCTACCCTAGGCATCCAGACGCTTTCCGCCTAAAAAATGAAGTCGGTATTTATGTGAACTGATACAACGTGGCTTGACGCAGTATTCATAGGCACTCTTAATCCACCCCAGATGAGCTATCACTGCAACAACTCTGAATGTGACCTCCATAAGGCGCACCTGCCTCAATCTGCTGCAACAAAGCTCGATCACCGTTGCTTCCTCTGCGATGGAGGCGAACTTGTTGTGCCAAAACTCACACTCGATGGCATCATAAAGGAAGTAGAATCTCTACCTGTTGCACTCCAGATTCTACCTAGACTTCAGTTATTGCTCAATGATGATAACTCAAACATAGACGATATTATCAACGTCACTCGAGCTGACGCTTCACTGGTCACACAGCTAATTAAAATCAGCAATAGTGCAATCTATTCCCTTTCAGAGAGTCGTTTCTGCAACTCTATTGAGGAAGCACTCAATCGTATCGGTTTTAACACTGCATACAGAGTCGTAGGTTATGTGGCAGCAAAGCAAATTTTTCAGCAAGACCTCGAAATATACGGAATGACAGGACTATCCTTGTGGGAGGCGTCAGTTCGCACTGCAAATTGCATGCAGCGACTATCATCGATGATACAAGCGTCTTCCGACAGCTATGTAATTCCAGACGACACAACAGCATACACTGTTGGATTGCTTCACCCCATAGGTAAGATGTTGGTAAATCACTACCACGAGACATATGGTATTCCAGCGATTACGGACGCAGATTATCCTTTAAACGAAGATGCTGAAAAAATGCATTTAGGCTTCAATCACAGAGAAGCAGCGGCAAAACTTCTTGCTCACTGGAATTTTCAGGAAGAAGTTATAGACCCTATATTACATCAATCAAATCCGTTGTCCAGCAAGGGCGATCGTCCTCTTGCTTGTCTCCTTCACGTAGTTTCCAGCGCTGTTTTACAATTTCCGCTTGGTTGCGAATTAACCTTAGATGAGATGGCTGAAAGATTGAAACCAAACCACGAGTATGCTGCCATTGTTGGAATTCCTAAACGAGACATACTAAAAGTTCTGTTGGATTCAGCAGAAGAGTGCAGTCATCTTACCAAAAGCCTTTCATAATGAGCCTTAAACATGCTCGGCTTCTGACATTTTTGGTCTCAACTTATCTGTTTTTCACAGCCTGTAATAAAAGCCCCGTAAGACCTGAAGCAATTGATGAGTCTACAGAAGTAGAAATTAAAGGTGCTAATCCAATTGTTTCGGATGCCAAACACACAATTCCTGAAATCTTAGGCAAAGTTTTCACTACCAGTATAAGCGGTACTCGCATGCTCCTTGTGGAACCTGGTGTATTTAGCATGGGCAGTCCTGAGCATGAGCAAGGCAGAGAGACCATTGAAACTTTGCACGAGGTGAATTTGACGAAGCATTTTTGGCTCGGCGTCAACGAGTTGACTCGGTTGGAATGGGAAAAAGTGATGAATCCAATCGAGCCATCGATTTCCAACGATACGGAAGTCGATGAGGATAAAGTGTCTGAAGATCCTTTCTCTGATCTGACTCGGCCTCATTATCCAAAGGTCCAAGTTTCTTGGGTTGAAGCCATGGATTTTTGCCAAAAGCTTACTGAACTGGAGTCAAAAGCAGGTAAACTGCCAGCTAACTATACCTACACTTTACCAACCGAAGCTCAATGGGAGTTTTCTTGCCGTGCTGGCACCTCAACCGCTACTGCCTTTGGTAATTCACTCGGTCCAGGAGATGCCTCCATTGATCCTCAGCGTCCTTATGGGGCAGTGGCTAAGGCACGTATCCCCAAGCAACTTCAACGAGTTGGGAAATATAAGCCCAACGGTTGGGGGTTCTACGATACCCACGGTAATGCTGCTGAATGGTGCCGCGACTTCTTTTTTGCACGCTATCCTAGTGGGTCCATCACTGACCCCCTTTACGATAAACCCACTGGTCTAAAGGTAAAGCGAGGCGGAAGCTATTTTCTAGGTGGAGTTTCTGCTCGTTCCGCAAAGCGTGGAAGCGATGCTCCGACTCGCAAGAGTGATACACTAGGCTTCAGGATTGCATTGGTTAAGGAATAATCCAACTTGTTTGTTTAAGACATTTATTCTTAGATGAGCTACCAGTGTTCGAACTCAGAATGTGCCAACTCAACGGCCCAGTTGCCTAGACAGGCAGCCGAGAAATTTGATTACATCTGCTTTCTTTGCGGTACAGGCGAACTTGTGGAGCCTGCGGCAACCCTCGATGACCTACTT
Organism: uncultured Opitutia bacterium; assembly: GCA_913048125.1. Taxonomy (GTDB): domain Bacteria; phylum Verrucomicrobiota; class Verrucomicrobiia; order Opitutales; family JABJCN01; genus JABJCN01. Next base: position 4,881 of record CAJWWL010000134.1, read on the forward strand.
GAGAAAGTAGACATTCTGCCGGTTTCACTTCAGATATTACCTCGATTGCAGATCCTTCTCAATGATGATAATTCATCTCTTGATGATATCGCGACGACTACTCGCACCGATGCTTCTCTAGTTTCTCGCCTCATTCATGTTTCAAACAGTGCATTTTACTCTCTAGCTCACGGAGGTCTATGCAGTAGTGTTGAGCAGGCGCTTACTCGAATAGGTTTAAATAAGGCTTATTCGGTAGTTGGATATGTCGCTGCTAAGCAAGTATATTGTAAATATCTAACACTATATGGTCTCTCAGGACAAAAAATGTGGGAGGACTCAGTTCGTACCGCATTTTGTATGGAAAACTTAGCGCCAAAGATCTTTGTTTCTTCCGACAGTTATGAATATCCTGATCCCAGCATCGCCTACACAGCGGGTCTTCTATGGCCTGTGGGCAAGATGGTCATCAGTCAGTTTCATCAGAACGGCGGTTGTAGTGCTCTCGATGATATAACTCCTCCACTTACGCCTCATGATGAGAAAAACATACTAGGATTTACTCATTTGGATGTAACCCTTGCCTTGATGGAGAAATGGAGATTTCCCTCCCAGATGATTTCACCGATTGAGTATAAAGATAATCCGTTACGTTGCCCTGGTGATCGACCTTTTGCGTGTCTCCTTTCGCTGGTAATCGCGTCTGTTGAGGCTTTTCCTGTTGAAGGAGATGATCAAGAGATTGAAGATCTGGCTTCAGGCTTTAGTCCTGACTCAGAGACACTAGCCATTACTGGTATTCGAAAAATGGAGTTTATCGAAGTCGTCTGGCAGTCTATACAATTTATTAAAAAAGGTACTGTTGTAGGACGCTTAAAGTAGTTAGCTCTAGCTATCATTCCAAGATCTCACTTTCTTTTTAACCTCATCATAATATTCAGTCTTCAATCTGCCAAAAAATTACTGAAGCTTTTGCCCAACTACTGCCGTAGCACAACCAAAGAAAAATTTCCGAGTTATCACTTTTAAACCCGCGTTGGAGCAGGATTCACCAAAGTAGCTGCAGTCGCCAAACTTCTCGGTATATTTTCCTAGCATACGATAGTTTTCAGGGTTACCCAGAAGCATCTGTCCGAATAGCGGGACAATGTACCTCAAGTAAAACATGTAGACCAAACGCAAGGGTCTAAATCTTGGTACAGAAATCTCTAGCAATGATAATTTTCCACCGGGTTTGAGTATCCTAAAGACTTCCTGGGCTAACTGCTTGCACTGTTCTTTGGTAAGAGTTTTGAGGCCAAAAGTTGAAACAACCACATCTGCACTTTCATCTGGAAGGGAGTTTTTAAGTGCATCCTCTTGAAGGATTTGGATGTCAAATTTATCTAGTCGTTCCGCGGCAACTCTTGATTTATCACACATTACCGGTGAAAAATCTATTGCCTTTATCTCTCCTGAACTTCGAACTTTCTCAGTGATACTGGGCCACAATTCCCCCATGCCCGACATCAAGTCTATTACTGCGTCACCTGCTTTAATATCGATCTGCTGTACGCACTTTTTACGCCAGCGAACACAGAATCCAAAGGAAGATACTATGTTTGCTCGACCATAAGTTGCCGACATTTCATCGAACAGACCTTGGACAAACTGGTTGCTGTGGATGTCTGTACCTGATCTTTGAGCCTTGGAGACCACTACTATCTGTTTATGCCTCCCGTGCCGACTTCAAAGATTACAACAATACTCAAGCAAGAATGTCTTTAACAACGTGTGCACCTTCGACTCCAGTGAGTCGTTGGTCCAAGCCTTGATAGCGGTAGGTAAAGCGTTCATGGTCGATACCAAGGCAATGAAGGATTGTGGCGTTGAAGTCGTTGATATGGACGGGGTTTTCCAAGATGTTATAAGCAAAGTCGTCTGTCTTACCGTATTCGATTCCAGCTTTGATTCCGCCACCAGCCATCCACATTGAAAAGGCTCTTCCGTGGTGATCACGTCCATGGTTATCCTTTGTGAGCTTTCCTTGCGAGTATATGGTACGACCAAACTCACCTCCACATACCACTAGTGTGTCTTTGAGCATACCACGCTGTTTGAGGTCTCGCACCAAGGCGGCAGCAGGTTGATCGATATCCTCACATTGCTGACGAAGTTTTGAAGGTAGTGATCCATGTTGGTCCCAACCTCTATGGAAAAGCTGCACATAGGGTACTCCTCGCTCAGCAAGTCGTCTGGCGATCATACAATTGTGTGCAAAAGTTCCCTTGGTTTTAGCGTTTTTACCATAGAGATCAGTCACGTGCTTTGGTTCATCGGAGAGGTCGACAAGTTCAGGTACCGAGGTCTGCATGCGATAGGCCATCTCATATTGGGCTATGCGTGCTTGAATTTCTGGGTCGCCGGTCTCTTGGTATTTGGCCTGATTGATACGTGCAATGCCATCAAGCATCTTACGGCGGGATGATTTATCTATCCCAGGTGGGTTAGACAGATACAGAACCGGGTCACCGACGCGGCGGAATTTGACACCCTGATGCTTAGAGGGAAGAAATCCACTGCCCCATAGACGGTCATAAAGTGCTTGAGATTGGCCTCGACCCTTAGAGATCATCACCACATAGCCAGGAAGATTTTGGTTGGGACTGCCAAGTCCCCAGTCCAACCATGCACCAAGGCTTGGGCGTCCAGGTTGTTGAGTGCCGGTATTGATACAGGTAATAGCAGGATCGTGATTGATGGCTTCAGTATGGACAGATTTGACCAGAGCGATGTCATCAACGATCTTTGCGATATTAGGTAGCAGCTCAGAGACCCAAGTCCCGTGTTGGCCGCAACGAGAAAAGTCGAACATAGGCGCTACACAGGGAAAGGACTTCTGGCCTGAGGTCATACCGGTTAGGCGTTGGCCATTGCGTATAGAGTCGGGCAGTTCGATACCGTGGTTCTTACGCATTGCCGGGTGGTAGTCATACATGTCGATGTGTGATGGGCCACCAGAGAAGAAAAGATAGATTACCCGCTTGGCTTTTGGTGCGAAGTGGAGTCGGCCAAGGGTGCCTCCGCCAGCAGTACTAGGCGCGAGTCCACCCTGCAGTAAGCCAGGGTTCATAAGAGATGCCGCAGCGAGGGCACCAAGGCCTCGGGCTCCAGTATTGAGGAAGTGGCGGCGGGTGTTAAGAGTGTTGAATTCGTCTAGTGGATTCATGTCTGTAAGGTATTTTTCAATGGCTACTCTCGATTCATGGTTTCATCGAGGTTGAGAATCATGGAGGCGACGACTGTCCAAGCTGCGTGCCTTGTTACGTTTAGAGCGGTGTCGCGTGCTGAATCGCCGACTTCAAGCAAAGCCTTGGCTCGGTCGGGATGTTTTTCAAAGATCGCAATCTGCTCATCAAGGGCACCGCGTAGTACTTCTTTACGAAGTTCATCTGCAGGTCGTGATGTAGTTAGAAGAAATGCGTGGTCAAGTCGTGAGTCGAAGTTTTCTCCTCCATCTTTAAGGATACGTTTTGCAAAGTGACGGGCTGCTTCAACGAATTGGATGTCGTTCAGGGTGACTAGAGCCTGCATAGGTGTATTTGTACGTTGACGCTGTAGTACACATTTCTCACGTGTAGGAGTGTCGAACGCCATAAGTGCAGGTTGTGGTGAGGAACGTCTCCAGTAGGTATAAAGACTTCTTCTGTAAAGTTTGTCTCCTTTGTCTGCAACGAAACGTCTACCTCCGCTGAGGGAGACTTCATTCCAGAGACCGGGAGGTTGGTAAGGTTTCACTCCTGGCCCTCCAAAATTCTTCACAAGTAGTCCGCTTGCTTTTAGAGCATTGTCGCGCACAAACTCGCCTAGTATCCGAAATCGAGGTGCCCTTGCCATTAGAACGTTTGCCGGATCCTTCTCGGCAAGGTCGCTGCGGAAGTTAGAGCTTTGTCGGTAGGAGGCTGACATAACCATCTGCTTAAGCGTACGTTTTACATTCCATCCGTTATCGCGGAAGTCACTGGCTAGCCAATCAAGAAGATCTGGATGAGATGGCCATGCACCTTGAGATCCAAAATCGCCGGGAGTCGTTACAATTCCACTGCCGAACAGAGTTTGCCAGTAGCGGTTCACAGTGACCCGAGCCGTCAATGGGTGGTCTTTACTCATTAGCCATCGAGCCATGCCGAGCCGGTTGGTGGAATCTTCCTCGCCCATTGCTGGTAGGAAGGCAGGTGTCCCTGGTGGAATCTCTTTTTCCTTGTCAGGAGTGTTGTACTGACCTCGCATCAAAACGTAGGTCTTACGCATTTTGTTAGCTGGATTATCAGCCATGATCATCGAGTTGACCTTGTTTTTCTGGGTCGCGGCGAGTGTAGCTTCAGCCTTGCGGCGTTCTTCGGTTAATTTCTTGTATGGCTCGTCGAGTGTTCCCAGATAATGATTCAGTAAGGTCTTCGTTTGTTCAGCGTTACGATCGGCTGGTGCGATCGCAAGCAATGGTCCGATGGGATCGCTACCGGTGAGTGCCTGCACTTCTGGTCCAGTAAGCTCGCGGTCATAAAAACGTACGTCGTCGATTTCTACGCCGTTCGCAAAGGATGAGTTGAAGCGCCTTCCGATTCTAAGCGGCTTTGGAGTGATGATGGTGCCGCTAAGACCATCTGCCTCAATATTGTGCTCCTGTTTTTCCCCATTCAAATAGACTCTAGTGCCAGCAGCTTTTCCGGAACCGTCGTAGGTAATGAAGAC
>CAJWWL010000135.1 GCA_913048125.1 uncultured Opitutia bacterium
AGTCCTCCAGTGAGTTGTGAGCCTCCAGCAAAACTAAAATTAGAGCTGCCTTCAGGGACTTGTAAAGCAGTCAAGATAGGATAGCCCAGTGCTAAAACCCAGAATGCGAGAAAAACCAAGTAGGCTCCAGAAAACTTCCCGAAAACGATAGCTAGAGGTGTGGTTGGAGTAGTTAAGGTACTTTCGAGAGTACCCATCCGGCGTTCTTCCGCTAGAGTACGCATTGTTAAAAGTGGTACCATAAAAAGTACCGGAAGCCAGAAAAGCTGGAAGAAGGATGATGCAGGCAAGTCTTCACTAGGAAGGTCTTTGAGGATTAACCAATAGACAAGCCACATCATCAATAAAAACAAGAAGCCCGCCACATACGTTGCAGGGCTAATTAGTAGCACGAACACCTCGTGCCGTGCGATTGCCAGAAAACCTCTCATTCTATGGTATTCATCTTGGTAGATCGCAAATGGTCAGAATATACCGGTTTGCGACTGAGGGTTTCCTCCCAACTTCGTTTTGTGGCAGCAAGAAAAATTTCCTCGAGGCTGGCTTGGACTTCGGTAATTTCTCGTACACGCCATGAATCTCGCTTTAGGATGGCCGTCAGTAATTGCTCCCCGGTGATGCTGCGGTCGAGTGTTTTGACTGAGATGTCGTGGAAGCCTTCTTTGTCCTTTTCCAAAAGCGCGGAAACTTCCATTTCTGAATCTATCTCACGAAGGACTTTAGTTAGTTCCTCGATATCCCCGCGTACCTTGACCCGGAAAACCTGAGCAGGAATGTACTCTTGGCGTAATGATTCTGAAGTGCCTTTGGCAACGATACGTCCCTGGTTGATGATAAGGAGGCGGTCACAACACAGTTCAACTTCTGGAAGGATGTGACTTGAGAGAACAAATGTCATCTGGCCTCGGCGGTTATTAATGAGGTCGCGAATTATTTTAGTTTGGTGAGGATCCAGCCCTATGGTGGGTTCATCCATTATTACAACCTCTGGGTGGGTTAATAAAGCGTCAGCGATACCGACTCGTTGGCGGAAGCCCTTTGATAGTGATCCTATAATCTGTCTCCTTGCCTTGCGGTGGAGGTCGCAAAGCTCCATGACCTCTTCCGCCCTATGGTGGCCCTCACGGGTCTCCATTCCCTTAAGGCGTGCTCTGTATCGTAAATATTCAACAACCCTTAGTTCCTCCGGCAGAGGGTTGTGCTCTGGCATGTAACCAACCAACCTTTTCACCTTTTCAGGATGTTCCACCACCGAAATACCACCCACACTGGCCGAACCTGAAGTGGCTCTGACCAATCCGCAAAGAATTCGCATTGTTGTGCTTTTGCCAGCACCATTGGGACCCAGGAAGCCAAGTACTTCACCCTTCTCCACTTCAAACGAGACTTCGTCTATAGCGGTGAGTGGCCCGTAGACCTTGGTCAAGCCAGTAGCTTCGATGCTGATTTCCGGAGCGGACATTAACTCTGCGATACATGCAAACAACCGCACCAATTTGGCAATCCTCTTTTGTTGTTTTAAGTCTCAATCCCTTACTGAGCGTCCGTCTCTGCACCAAAGCGTTACGCCTCAAGGACCTGAAGTTGTCTAATTACTTTTCTGAAATCCTTGTCTGCTTATTCACAGACTCTCGACTCTTTAAGCTCTTGGTAAATGCGTACTCGGCTTGGCCATTATATCATGCTCTACCAGAGCGGAATTGGTTAATCATACGAAGCAGGGCGTACGGCTTGTGATTCTTTCGGTACTACTCAAGGCGAACTTCACGGTGGAGCTCGCTTAAAGGGCCGCGGGTATCATTTTCTAGATGGCAATGAAGGCTGGTGACGCCTCCAGCTAAGCTGCTCTCCGCCCATGATGCAATTAGTCTTGAGCTCTGGATAATGTGGAAAGGCCCAGCCAGCTCCAAATGGCAGCGCATATCGGAATTCGGAAATGCAACTGACTAACTACTCTTCACTCCTCAGGCTGGTAGTAACCCTCAGACCCTGAGCTTAGTCAATGTCCATGGTGTACTTAAGATAGTGCGAGTTATACCTCTTCTGCTCCCAAATCGGACACCTATTCTGATGGTCTCTCAAGCCTTTCCGAGCTTGTTTTGGCCTCCAGTCCAATAGCCCACCTGCGTCAATGGAATTGAATGTTCTGTAGAAGTATCTAGTGACTTGATTGGTTGGGAGTCAGGTGAACCCTACTTGCAGACTATTGCTTCAGCTGTTTACCGCTCTGATGGCACTGAATCTCTTAGCTTTCGAGATAAGAGGCCCATAGCTGGATCAACCATGCGTTTCCTTAGGCATAAACACGTGATATAATAGATACTCTTAATTTTATATTATAGTATTAACTAGACTGTTTTATCTGTTTTATTAGCGCATCAACCATCTCGGGGACTTTGGGGCGTGATGCTTCCCATAGTTCGACAGGTTCTTTCAACGGTTCATTGATCGGTTGAATATGTGTTTCTACAAGTTCTTCCATTTGCTCGCACAACCTTGTCTGGTGATGTATGAGGGTTTGAATTTTCCGTAAGCTCTGGGCCTCTGGGTGTTGAGTTACTGAGTGAGTTTTTCGATGAGTAGTTACTGGCATTTTTACCTTTTATAGAAGTTACACATGCACCTAATTTTATATTACTAGAAAAAACAACACAAAAGTATCGAAAAACGCATACATTAACGTATCTATTAACGGCATTAGAAAAAGTAATTAAAGTTCACGTTCATTTCGTTGTGAGCTCACTTTTTTCTGTGGTCTAGAAAACTCAAAAACCACACAATCTGAAGGTCCGAAGACAGGAGAATATGTTACCTGGCAACTTGTATGCCGGTTGTTAACTCTTAGGTTCTTTGCAGAAACTCGTGCAGTTCTTCAGCGAACTTACTTCCGATACCTTCCGCCTGCGAAAGTTCTTCCACCGTGGCTCTCTTGATTTTGGCTAATGACTTGAAATGTTTCAGCAAATTATGTCGGCGTGTTGGGCCAAGTCCTGGCATATCATCGAGCACAGACTCTCTAATTCGCTGGCTTCTAAGTTTTGCGTTGAATGAGTTTGCGCATCGGTGGGCCTCATCGCGTAATCTTTGCAGCAATCTGAGTGCATCGTCGCTTCTGGGCAATTGGAGATCTTTACGTGCATCTGGAAAGACGATGCTCTCCTCCTTTTTTGCGAGACCTATGATGGGTGGCGGTAAGATATTCAGTCCATTGAAAGCTTCAACCGCTGCTTGTACTTGGCCGATACCCCCGTCTATAACGATCAGGTCAGGCAGTCTTTTTTGCTCATCCTGAACTCTCCGATATCGTCTTTCTACGACTTCCCTCATGGCGCGAAAGTCATCATTGCCAACAAAGCTCTTAATTTTGAAATTTCTGTATTGAGCCTTGTCAGGGGCGCCGTTGCGGAAGTGAACCATTGATGCCACAACAAAAGAGCCCGATATGTGGGAGATATCAAAGCATTCCATACGCCGAGGCATTACGGATAGACCGAGTGCATCTCGAAGAGCTTTCAAGTTTTCAGACCTGTCCTCCCTGGCGCGAGGGTCATGCTTGAATTTCCGAGTTGGAGTTAGAGTTCGCTTAAGTGCTTGATGTATATCGCGTAGTTCTGCTGCCTTCTCAAATTGAAGTTTTGCAGCAGCTATTTTCATCTCTGCCTTAATTTCCTTCAGCCACTCGCGTGATTTGCCCCGAAGAAAATCGCAAGCCTGTTCAACTCTTGTCTGATATTCCGCTGGGGTCATTTCATTGGGCTGGCCGTAGATTTCAGCCCTTGCGTCATCGTAGAGCCTGAATTTTCCCTTTTTTAAAATTCCCGGTTTGGAGTCTCCGAGCAGAATGCCGAATTTGCGCTGCATTTCTGCCAAAGTTGTTCGCAACAGTTTAGCGTAAGCAAAGGGACCAAAATAAAGGGACTGATTATCCCTTTTTGTTCTTACCAGCTGAAATTTAGGAATGGTGTTTTGTATATCGACACGAACTAGCAAGAACCGTTTGTCGTCGGTAAAGTCTGTGTTAAATCGAGGTTTGTATTCCTTTATCAGCTTACCTTCGAGCAAGATAGCTTCAGCATCGGAGTGTACTTCCAGTATTTCTAAATCCCTGATTAGTTCAATCATCGCACCTATCTTAGGTTGATCGATCCTGAATCGACGAGATGGTTGGAAGTAAGTTGAAACTCTCTTCTTTAAATCCTTTGCCTTGCCGACGTAAATTATCTCACCGAACTGGTCCTTAAACATGTACACTCCAGGACTATGCGGTAGTCGCCGGACTTTTTCCTTTAAATCGCTTGAGGGTGCCGCCATGGTGTATTCCTTTTCCAAAACGCTTTTTTCCCGAGCGTTTGCCAACCCTAGAATTCAACTAACTCATGAAACACGGCGTACGAGTCGATGTCATTAACCTCGGAGACGAGCTTTTGCTTGGTCTACGAGACAATGGACATCTGTCATACCTTGGTCGAGAGTTGAAGCGTCATGGGTTGGAAATCCGCCGTAACTTCGTCGTACGCGACAACGCCGAGGATATCCAGCAGGTTTTTAAAAACGCTTGGGAGGACGCGGACATCGTTATCACTACTGGTGGCCTAGGTCCAACTTCCGATGACCTGACGCGTGAAACCATTGCTAAAGCTCTAGGTGTTAAACTCGAGTTTGTCGATTCAGTACGAGTTGAACTTGAAGCCCGTTTCGCGAGACTCGGGCGTACTGTCACTGCCAACAATCTTAAGCAATGCTATGTGCTAGATGGTGCAGAGGCTTTGCCGAACCCAAATGGTACCGCGCCCGGCATATTATTCAAACAGGACGGTAAGCTCCTCATCATGCTTCCCGGTCCAGGCAACGAGTTGCGGCCGATGTTTGAGCGTGATGTACTTCCCCGACTTCAGGAAGAAAATTTCTTTGCTCTGGAGGAGCAGTACCTTCAGTTACGCTCTTTCGGTGTGGGTGAATCTCTGCTTGAAAATAAATTGCGCCCAATTTTGAAAAGCCATCCCGAGTTGAAGGTTGGCTATTGTGCTCATGAAGGCTTGGTTGATGTGAGACTTTCCCTAGCCAATGGTACCGGCACGCTTGCTGACCTACGTGCAACTGGTGAGCAATGCATGGAACTGCTTGGGGAGGATTTTGTATGTTTTGGAAATCATTCCATTGCTGAAATTGCAATGTCCCACCTCAGGGCTCATCATCAGACAATAGCGATTGCTGAATCTTGTACAGGTGGCCTGTTGTCCAATGCCTTTACTGATGTGCCTGGTGCATCTCAAACGTTCATGGGTAGCGTTGTCTGTTACCACGAAGATACTAAAATAGAACACCTTGGTATCCCGGAAAGTATTCTCATGCAGCACGATGTAGTAAGCGCTGAGACCGCTGTTGCACTTGCTACTGGTGCTGCGGAATCATTCTCTTCAGACTACGGTTTGAGCACTACTGGCTTTGCTGGTCCAACTGGCGGAAGTTCCCGTGAGCCGGTAGGCACTGTGTATTTTGGACTGCACACACCATCAGGTGCATGGACGCATCGCGTTCAGTTTAGCGGTGATCGTCTTACCGTGAAAGCCCGAGCTGTTAACGCAGCTGTCGACTGGCTTCGTCGCAAGCTCACTAAATATCAAATGCATGATGCTTTTGCCAATATCGGTTACGGAATGGGTTCTGGCATTTGAGTAACCATTTTTAAGTTGTCCTCGAAAGTAGCGCTTTGAGCCACAATTTTACATTTATTTGCGGAGACGACGACTTCCTAGTTGCTGCTGAAGGCCGCAAGCTTTTCGAGTCGCTGACGCAAAATCTTATGGATGACCTATCCATGGAGATCGTCGATGGTAATGCAGGTAAAGCCGAAGAGGCAGTTCAAGCCATTGCCAGTTTCATATCTGCCGCGCAGACGCTTTCTCTTTTCGGCGAAAAAAAGACGATTTGGCTCAAAGATATAAATTTCCTCGCTGACAATCGTACTGCATCAGCAGAAGACACGCTGGAGGCAATTGATCGTCTGCAAATATTCCTTGAATCTGCTGATTCGGAATCTGTGAGCCTCATTCTTACTGCCAGTCCTGTAGATAAGCGCCGAAAGTTCTACAAATGGCTCTCGAAAAACAGCGATTTCAAAGAAATTAAGGGAGGCAATGCAAAGGACCTCGGTCTGCATATTCAAAAGGAGCTCAAGCCGATTGGTTTTGAAATCTCTAACGATGCCTTAAATTTGCTCATCGATAAAACAGGTGGGAACTCTCGCCTCGCCATAACTGAGGCGCTAAAATTGGCGACATTTGTTGGTCTTGAGTCAAGTGGTCGTATTGAGGAAGATGATGTGCGTGAAATGGTGCCGGATTCTTTGGATAGCGATTTCTTTGAGACGACCGACGTCTTCTTTACAGGGAATCTGCAATCAACTCTTGATTCCATAGGACGGTATTTTTTTACGAATAAAGAAGCCCGGCCACTATTGGCCAGCCTACAGAGCCGAAACCGTTTACTTATCCAACTTCGTACCCTAACTAGTAGCGGAGAGGTCAAGCTTGGCTACAAGGGAGTTGATGGCCTAGATCGTGCTGCAGAAAAATACCTCTGTTATTACGGCGGTTCTAAGGATAAAAACCCTCTGAATGTTTTCAGTCAAAATGCGTGGTATCTTGGTAAAATTGCTCAGGCTGCCTCTGGTCTCAGCCTAAAAAAACTAGTCGATTTCCAAATCGACTTTGTCGAAACGTTCAAAGAACTCATAACCCGATCAACGGAGCAAGAAGAGGTCATGCGAGCCATGGCCATTCGTTGTCTTGGATAACTGCTGTAAGTTTCAAGTTGCCTCCTTCGGCAATCCATAGCTCTTTAGCGATCATGAGCCAAGATAAAGCAGTTGTCGCCAACGTCCTCGCCGAACGCTACGCATCACGTGAGCTATGTGAAATTTGGTCTCCAGCCGGTAAGATCAAGCTCGAGCGTGACCTTTGGATCGCCGTAATGAAGGTGCAAAAGTCCTTGGGCATCGAGATCCCCAGCGAAGCGATTACAGCTTACGAAAACGTTCGTAATCAGGTTAACCTCGATTCAATCATGCAACGCGAGCGTGTCACTCGGCACGATGTCAAAGCCCGCATAGAAGAGTTTAACGATCTCGCAGGTCATCAACATGTTCACAAGGGCATGACGAGTCGGGACCTGACTGAAAATGTAGAACAACTTCAAGTCTATCGATCACTTCAGGTTATACTCAAAAAAGCTGCTGCTTCTTTACACTCCTTCGCTGAAAAAGCCGCAGAATTTAAGTCTCTTGTCCTCACGGGCCGGACACACAATGTCGCTGCACAACCCACAACTTTCGGCAAACGTATTGCCATGTTTGGTGAGGAAACACTCCGGGGTTTCAAAGTTCTTTGCCAAATAGCGGATAGCTATCCGGTGCGTGGTATCAAGGGTGCTGTCGGGACACAATTGGATCTCGCGACCCTGATGGGTGGCGATGCAAATAAGATCTCTGAATTTGATCGTGGGGTAGGGGAGTTTCTTGGGCTCCCTGCAACATTTGGAGCGGTTGGCCAGGTTTATCCGCGCAGTCTTGATTTCGAGGTCGTCTCGGCGCTATTTCAGGTATCCAGCGGTCCTTCAAGCTTTGCGCGTACCCTACGTTTGATGGCCGGTCATGAACTGGCCAGCGAAGGTTTTGCCAAGGGGCAAGTGGGTTCCTCTGCTATGCCTCACAAGATGAACAGTCGATCTAGCGAGCGCATAAACGGTTTCCATATGATTCTTCGTGGTCATGTTTCTATGGCTTCCTCTCTTGCAGGAGATCAGTGGAATGAGGGAGATGTCTCATGCTCTGTTGTTCGTCGTGCAGTTCTGCCTGATAGTTTTTTTGCTGCTGACGGTCTACTGGAAACTACTCTAACAGTTCTTGGGCAACTAGAGGTTTTCCCGGCAATTTTGATCAACGAAAACCGCCGTTATTTTCCATTTCTTTCAACAACCACAATGATGATGGAAGCCGTCAAAACGGGTGTTGGCCGTGAAGCCGCACACGCTGCTATCAAAGAACATGCTGTTGCCACCGTGAAGGACTTACGGTCTGGCCAAGTTGCTGAAAATGATTTAGTGGACCGACTTGCTGAAGATGGACGACTCTGCTTATCTCGGGAAGCACTTCAGCAGATTGTTGAGAATGCTGCGGCCCTTCTTGGAAACGCTGAAGCTCAGGTAGATGATTTCCATCAGCGCGTGGCTGAAGTTGTTGCTCGCTTTCCTGATGCCAAAACCCTTGTTCCTGAACCGCTGCTCTAGCTGCAGTGCCAAAAAATTTTATCTTTTAGATGGGTCCAACTAATACATTCGCAACGCCACAATCATATTGTTGAAAGGGCTGCCGCGATCTGAAAAGAGTTACTCAACGTTCTAATTTTGGATGAACCCCAACCCTAGTCCTTTTTTCAACTCGATTACCAAAAAATACCTGATGGCTGCATCAGGCTTCGTTCTTGCTGGTTTCGTCATGGTTCACATGCTTGGAAACCTACAAGTGTTTCTTGGGCAAGACGCTCTTAACGCATATGCCTACAAACTCCAAAGCATCCCAGCTGTACTGTGGGGTTTTCGGCTTGTTTTACTGGTTGCAACCGTCACGCACGTTTTAACAGCAATTTCTCTTGTTCGTGAAAATCGCGCTGCGCGTCCTACTTCAAATGGCCATGAAAAGTTCGTTCAAGCTTCCACAGGATCTCGCACCATGGGTTTAAGTGGATCTATCTTGTTTGCATTTATCGTCTTCCATGTCCTTCACTACACCGTAAGGCTTACTCATCCCGAATACAACCAGATCGAGCATTATGTTTTAGCTGAAAGCCAGAAACATGTTCATGATGTTTACACCATGATTATCATGGGGTTTGAGGTGAAATGGATTTCTGCCTTATATATCATTTCCATGGCGTTACTATGCCTTCACCTCACTCACGGGGTTAGTAGTATCTTCCAAACTCTTGGTCTCCGTAATTCTTCTTGGAAGCCTCGTTTGGACGCACTCGCAACTAGTTACGGGTGGATTGTATTCGTTGGTTTTGTCTCGGTTCCTATTTCCGTACTAGCTGGCGTCGTTAAATAACACCTACGATCAATGAATCTAGACTCCAAGATTCCCCAAGGGCCCGTCTCTGAAAAGTGGAATAGTCACAAGTTCAGCAACAAACTTGTTAATCCTGCAAACCGCCGAAAATACCACGTAATCATCGTCGGTACTGGTCTTGCCGGAGGTTCTGCTGCCGCTACTCTGGCCGAACAAGGCTACAATGTATCTGCCTTCTGCTACCAAGACAGTCCTCGTCGTGCCCACAGTATTGCTGCACAAGGAGGCATTAACGCTGCGAAGAACTACCAAAATGACGGTGACAGCATATATCGCCTCTTTTACG
>CAJWWL010000136.1 GCA_913048125.1 uncultured Opitutia bacterium
TGGCATTTATTACGAATCATAAAAATCTATTCATATTTGCTTACAGATCGATTGAAAATAATCCAATCTCGAAATAATTATCGATGCATTCAACCAGCGAAGAAAAGGTTTGCAACTCCTTCGTGCAGCAACATCCTGAATGTACCCTTTTTACTCAAACCACACCCGCAACGTGAAGACACTCCTCCCTGCCACTCTATTATTCTCCCTCTGCGCTTCATTATCCTCACAGCCAGCTCAACCTGCGGCACCTGGTGCTCAATTAAACCAAATACCGGCTGGAACCATCTCCCTTAGTCGTGATTTAGTCTTTGATCAGATCCGCTCTCGCGGGGCAGGAGGTGGCACTTGGATGATGGCCGCAATGGAACTGGTCCCTAACGCTAATCCTATTCCACAAGCCCGCAATAAAGAATTCCTAGAAGATGTTGAGTTAACCTTATCATTAGCTTATGATCGTGGCGCTGGTGCTGACGGCAAACCACAATTTGATTTCTATTCTTCAAGGGTTAGAATCGCTATTATCAAAGCTCGTGAGCGCCTACCTTTACACTTCTTTATACCGGGCTATATAGTAGAGCGCGATCGTCTGCCCCGCGAGCCAAAATACTGGGCAGTAGAGATTTCTATAGGCGGAATCCCTCAGGAAGCCAGTGCCAACACGGTTTCTAGAGAATATAAGACTCCTCAAATGCTGAAATTTTTACCCAGCTTCCTCGGCAAGGTGGCCCAAGAGGGTCGCCCTAACGATGGGCTTCTGATGCCTGAATACCTAGCGCCTCGTGGGATTGCTGGGCAGGTGCGCTCGCTGGACACCACCATTCCATTTATCCGTGAAGAAGGAGTAACCCCTTAAGCCTCCTTCCCGATCCTTCAAATTTTAATCCCTTTTTGCAAAACCCATCGCTCGCATGGCTTCGAGTGACGTATTTCTTGTATTAAACTGCGGTAACACACATGTTTCCGCATCTGTCTTTTCCTGCAATGGAGAGGATTCTCTTTCGTTAGACACCGTCCAATCCATACAACTGGAATATGACTATGCCAATGATGCCGGCTGGCTTGATGCGGTTGGTGTAGCGGTTCGAGAATTGAAGAAATCTTGTAAGCTTCCAGGTAGAGGTATCTTCATCCTACCAGGCAACCAGATTTTGACGAAACAGCTGCAGGTTCCCCATGTCGCGCCAGCCAAGCAGCGCCAAATTATTGCCGTTGAGGCGCAACAGAGCGTACACAATTTCGCACAACTAGAGTGGGATAGTCAAATTCTGCACGATGATGAAATTGAGGCAGATGTCCTTTTTCTCGCAGCCCGACGGCAGGATTTGCAGGATTTCTACTTCGCAATGAAAAAAGCTGGTGTCGTGCCCACTGAGATCGCGGCGTCTTCCGTTCTCGACTACAACACTTTTCTTCACACCTACCCTGATTTTGGAACTGACTGCATCCTTCTAAACATGGGTGCCAAGACCACAAATCTTCTCTTTGCTACACCTGATGGCTTTATTGCTCGCACAATTAACCTTGGAGGTAATGTACTGACCCAAAATATCGCCGAAGCGCTTGGTATCTCATTTGCAGAAGCTGAACAGCAAAAAGTTGGCTATTGCACAGGGGAGTTCCTGCCCGAGGATGATGACCCATTCCACGAGGTAATGGAGAACCAGCGCATAAAGTTTCTGAAACGTCTAAATCAGGAACTCACCCGCTCAATAGTCTCTTATCGAAATCAGCAGAAAAAACAACCGCCTGAGTATATGTTGCTTACCGGCAAAGGCAGTCTTCTTTACGGGCTTCCTGAGTTTATTACAGAGAAGCAAAATCTCGAGATCCATCATCTGGACCCACTCGGTAACGTAGAAATAGATGGCTCTATCGGTGAGGCTGAATTGCAACAGCTCTATTATGAGATTAGCGAGAGCGTTGGTGAAGCTGTTCGTATAGCCTTTCCCGATCGGGATGGAGTTGGCGTTAATCTCTTACCGTCTTCCATTCAACGTAAGGTATCAATGGGCCGTCGCAAGCCGGTGATTCTTGCTGCATCCTTCTTTCTTGCTGCTGCTCCGATTTACCCCTTTTTGCAGATTGGGAATCTTAATTCGAACTACGAATCTCAACTCAAGGATATCCAAGATGCGGAGAGGGTAGTAAGTCGCGATAAACGTTCTATCCTTAAGAACCAGGAGAAATGCAACCAACTCAATCAGGAAATCCTCAAATTAGAGGGTCTCGTTAACTCTAAGAACAACTGGATTATTTTTTTTACAGATTTGCAGAACAACCTGCAGGAAGTGGAGGACGTTTGGTTGGAAGATCTTTCAATTACCCGAACTGAAAGACGGGAAACTATCCTCGCAACTAAACGCGGTGAAGAAGATAAAGTCATTCTGCATCGTACCTCAGCAGTGCGTTTAACAGGTAGATTATTACTAAGATCTGAGGACGGTGGAGCCTCAAGCATTGAGCGTCAGAAAGAACGTGTTCGAGATCTTGCCGACAAAATCAAAGGTTCAGAATTTGTGCAGGATGTTGCATCTTTGTCCTACGACGATAGCAATTCGGGGTTTCTTGATTTCTCCTTCAATCTCATTATCGACCCAAGTAAACCGCTCTGATCCGCCATGAGAGCTTTCAAGGAAAATCCAGTCTTCTTTTCACTGACAGCTTTGTTGCTGCTCTGCTCTGTGGTTTTCTCCATTCTCTCTTTGCTAGCTTTTGGGAAAAAATCCGGTAACCGTGATGATTTTGATAAATCTCAACGTGACCTAAAACGCCTAATCACAAGCAAGCCCTATCCAACAGGGGGGAATCTTGAAAAATCAAAGCTCAACCTTGAGGGGTTGCAGAATGCCTTGTCGGACCACAAGGGCAAGCTCCTCGCAGAAGGTGTTCTCGATTTGATACCAAGCACCACTCCAGACTATGAATTGGCAGTCAAGGAGCGTATAAAGAACGGCTACATCAAGTCGATGAGAGATGCTGCCATCGCTAATCGAGTTAAGATTAAGAGCGGAGAGGCCTTTGGCTTTTCAGACTACTCTGGAACGATTGCTTCCACAAACAACGATCTTCTTGGTCAAGCACTGGATAAACAGCGAGCCATTCTGGACTACATTATCGGGGAGCTGCTGGACTCTACCAGCCCAGACTCTAGTGATATTACAGAGTTGATTTCGATCCAACGTGAACAGGTCGAGAGTGCAGTTGCTCCGACGCTTACAATCTCTTCAGAGGATGTTTTTTTTCTAGATAGCAAGATGAGTGCCCGTGTTGAGGGCGCTATCGATACGCATGCTTTCCGCCTAGAATTCATTGGCTACACAAGCGGCCTTCGAAACTTTTTTAACAAACTTGCGCTGTTCAAGCGTCCTGTTGTCGTGCGAGATGTCAGGGTTCAACGCAAGCAATCGGAACCCGAGGTAGCAGCAATTCCAACCGTCAGCCCCAGAAATACACCATTTGGCAGTCCTCCCTTCGGTACCCCTTCAGGTCGTCCACCATTCGGCTCACCCGTTGCCTCAGCCGAACCTGCTGAAGAACTCGTTCAGAAACCCATCGTCGATAAAAACCTCTCCCGCTTTATCATCATCGTTGAATACATTGAATTGGCAGAGTCAGTTCAAGAGACTGAGGACGGACAAGAAAGCTGATGAAAAACCTCGGATTTATCTCTTACCTTGCTTTTGCGGTTCTGGGTTCAGGGGGCATGGCTTTGCTTGGATTTTTAGTCAGTGGGGAAAATGCACCTGAGGCAGACTTAGATATCAAATCCCGCGATTACGAACCCATTAACCCTTCAAATATTGACGTTGCAGCGAATACCGCTTGGACCCCACCCACTCCCCAAAGTCAGGGTGAGAATTGGCTCTTCGGGGTCTTCACTCCGCCAAAAATCTACAAGCATCCTAAAACAGGTGCTTTCACAGCCGTACCGTACATTGAAGAAAAAGCGCCCGAGATTAAGCCGGAAATCCCTAAGCCGCCCTTTGGCTTGGCTTTCACCTCCCTATATAAGCAGCCGTTTAGAGTTGCAGTCCAAAGTGTGATCGCCTCTCCACAGGGAGACTTCATACAAATGGAGATTCGTAATTTTGCTCCACCTGCACCAGGTGTCTCAGAATTTAAAATCTTGGAAAAACGTGGCCTTAACGGAGCGCCCAAGCAGTATTTTGATCAAGAAAAGTTTCGGATAGAAGGTATTGAGACCCGCCAAATTAGAGATTCCGTAGGTAATGATGTAAACATTGATGTCGTGAAGGTTACAGACTTCAAAGACCAAAGGATTTACGAATTACGCCCCAACGAGCAGGCCATGACTCCCTATTTCTGGGTAACCCTGCAATCTACCTCGGATACAACGGCTACTCCAGTTTTCCTCAAAAACCCTACCCCAGGTACTAAGTTTTCCCTCAATCAAGCTGAATACACCATTACCGCTTTGAAGGAAGGGCCAGCGTTGAGCATTACAAAGAGCTACAAGCATATCCCTAGGGAAGGAGAGGACCCCGAAGATATTACTGAAACAGAGGAACTCCCACTAGGGATCCAAACTGTAGCACCTTTGCCAGGCGGCACAAGTGTGCCTCCGCCTGTTCCTGGCGGCATACCTCCTCCATCAATCCCCTTGCCTTTACCACCTAGTTCACTAACACCGACTCCTAGCGGCGCTCCTCCTGTTCCAGCATCCCCATCAAATCCCCCATCTGGAATATCTCCACCATTTTCGCCAGCACTACCGCCACCGCCTGTAAGTCCTCCCTTTCCAGGAACTCTTCCCGGCCCAACCTAAACACCTATCTCCTCATCCTCGAGGTACGCCTTAGAGATTGTTTGCCTCCACCATATTATTATTCAATGGGTAAACAGATGCTCTCTTAATCATACTTAGGTATCGTAATAGAATTTCTAACTTCCAATCCATACCTCATAGTAAGCGTAGCTTTGGTTTATCGTCCTCCCTTTTAGGGCTAAACGATTCTCAAATGGTCATTAATTGGGATAAATTTGTCCAATCGAAGCCCATCTAATGGACCTGTTCTATCAAATCGATTTTTTATAACCAAATTTTTAATATAAAGCTGATTGACAACGCCATACACCGTGGAAGCTTAGACGCCCTATCATTTAAACCAAACTACCTCAAAAAGGCCAAATGAAAAAATTATTGATTCCAGTAACTATGAGTCTGCTTGCACTAACCCTGCAATCGACACCGATCAAGCTGGAGAATAGTAAGCTCCAACCAGTTGCCTACGCTCGTCTGGCCCCACTATCCAAGACTATTGTAAAGGTCAGCGAGACCCTCCAAGCCATCAAGCCTGGGCCTCAAACTGCCATGATGACTGGTTCGATTGGTTTGATGCTAGGTGATCCTGGATTCACCTCATTTGATCCAGATGCAAATGTAAACTTCTACGCCTTCAACAACTTCAACGATGATGATCCACCTGACTTCATCATTCTCCTCAAGATAGCTCCAGATAGCGCAGCTGAGAAATCTATCCTAAAAATGGGTAATGTTCAGATTAGCCGTCAAAAAGGTTGGACTATCCTGACCCCTAAAAAGAGCAAAAATCTTCTAGATAAGATCGGTAACCTTGCCCCGCTATTGAAGCACGCCAACGAGAAGGCTAAAGCCGATATAGAAATTGGCCTATTCACAGAAACTCTGCTTGAGGTACCTTTCCTTTCCGAAAAAATGAAGGAAGGAATCAGCGAACTCCAAGAGGTAGAGGACGAGGAGGGTATAGCCAAAAATGGTGCCGCACTTGCGGAATTGGCTCTGTCAGAATTAAGAACTATTGAAGAGGGGAATCTACGAATCAGCCTTGGAGAAAAAGCAATCAACCTGGAGTTAGCAATGCATGCTAAGCCTGACAGTGCTCTCGGGCAGCTTCTCTCAAGTCGATCGGGAGGTAAAGTGCCAGAAGCTAGCCTCATTCAAGCAAAAGGCATGTTTCATGGCACCTATTCATATGACTCTAAAGCAGTCCTCGCCTACTGGGACTCTCTCGTTAAACGCGCTCGGAAAAATACGGACGGGAAAGTCGATAAGCTGATCGAGGAGGTTGATAAAATGATGCAGGACTCGATGCCACTCTATGCAGGCACAGGTGCGGTCTCGATGGATATGTCCCAAGCTAATCTTGATGCGCAGATCCATCTTGAGAGCGTGAATGCAACCACAAGCACAGATGCCCAGTTGATCGCATACCTCAAAAGCATGAGCTCATATTCCGATACCCTTATCCAAACAATAACTCAGACTTTTGGATCCGTGCTCGGAGACCTTTCCGGTGATATTTCTTTCGAAGAAATGATCGATTACGAGATCACCGTTAAGGAAAACGATTTCAAGGTTGATGGAATACCGGTGCACACCATGAAGCAAAAGGTTGATATTGAGGGTGAAGATAGTGATTGGGAGTCCTATTACTACGCTATTACAAACGGTCAGATGCTGGCAGCTACGAGCAAGGATTCAATCAGCAGACTTGTGAAAGGCGCCAAAACCGGTGCTAAGGCTAAAAATTCAGTTAGCTCTACACTTCCAAATGGCACCCTAATGAAGGGGAGCTTCAATCCTAAGATGTATGTTGGCATAATCTTTGGCGGACTTAGTGCTGCGTTCAGTGACGAAGATGATGAGAACCCTCTTGCTAAGAAATTAGAAAAACTGGAGGTAGAACCTTGGATTCTTGCTGCCACATTAGGTGATAATCGATCTGCCACCTCCTTAACAATTAATCACAAATCAGTCCGAACACTCGTCGAGTTTTCAGAGGAGGTAGCGAAGGAAATGATGAAGGGTTTTGGACCTTCTGATGATAATATTATTGATTTGGATGAGCCTAAGATCGACCTGTCTAAGATTGAAATCCCAATGGATTTAGAAATTGAACAGTCTAACGGCAACAAGACTACGCTTGCCGCTCTGACCAAGGGCAAAAAAGCAGTTATGCTAGACTTCTGGGCGACATGGTGCGGTCCCTGCATGGCACTGATGCCAGAACTGAAGAAGAAGGCAAAGAAGCTCGGTCCTCAAGGAATTGTAGTTGCCGGTATGAATGTGGAGCGAGGTCTGAAGAAGGCTGAACGCACCCGGAAAAAACTGGAAATTGACTTTACGTGGTTGGTTGAACCAAAGGGCGAACCCTTGAGTGGTCCCTTGGAAATCGACTCCATCCCCCGGATGGTTCTAATTTCACCTGAGGGCAAAGTGCTTTTCAACGGGCATCCTCAAGATGCCGGACTCGCGGAAGCTCTCGCTGAAATAGGTGTAGAGCTGTAGTTCTTAGGGACACCTAACCAGAAACAGGCGCTACTTACGTTGCTCCCACTCGGAAGTATCAGGCTCAGATCCATTGCGGTTCACATCCTCAACGGAGACTCGAAGACCCCAGAGCAGCTGTACAACACCAATCACGGCAAGCACGGGCAATACAGAACTGACCAGATAGGCGCCTCGACCTTTTTCATCGAGGTTGGCCAAGAATAAAACCACCCCAAAGATGATGAGCAAGGTCTTGAACTCCGTGGGTCCAAACTTGGCTAACACGAATTCACCAGTGATCTTTGCACGGATGTTGGTGAGCACAGCGGTGGCATAGATACAGAGAATACACACGATCCCTACGTAAGGCATCTTGGCGGCAACGGACATCCCGATCATCCAATAGGAAAAGGAAAGAGGATCAGTAAAATGATCCAGAAGTTCGCCACCATTTCGGCACTGGCCTGTGGTTCTTGCGTGCGTGCCATCCACCATGTCTGCAATGTGATTCCCTGCAACTCCTAGGACCACGAGAAGCCCAGCGAAAGTATATTTTCCAGCCAGAGCGAACCCCAATCCACCGATAGCAGCCAGAAGATGACCAGCTAGGACAATTCCCTCTGGGGGAAATTGACGCGGAATCCGAAGAAAACCGTAGATACCAGGTATGAGACGAGAATAAAACGGATCCAGTAAACTGTGGGAAACACGCTTTGACATCGGTCTAGGTCAAAAGGCCTCAGGCTTTGTCGCGAATGTGTACCCATGTGTGTACATGAGGTTGTCCGCGAAAATACCAGACCATTGATGGCCCTTCAATCTGCCATACATCCCAGACGCCATCCTTTCCAACGTCCTCAGTCTTGTAGAATGCCATGTGCAAATTATCAAATCCACTTGCCTCTACATATTTCATTGCCTCATCAGCATCCTCTTTTCGAAAAGGAGCGAGTAGCGTGGTCATGACCTTACGCATTTCATCTTTCTGATCATTAGATAGGTCACCAGCTCGGATACCGTCCAGACCGCGCTTTTTGCCTGTAAGTGCGATGGTCTTCATACCCCGCTCACCACGTGAGCGCCCCAGCAAGGCAGTTTCACGCTGCTTGCCATCGAGCATCTCGTAAACCTTGTTCGCCTGCAGAGCCTGAAACCAATAGGCGTTTCCGGGATGATCCGGCTCTTCGTGAAACCCATTCGCCGCATGACCGTAAAAAATGGGCCCCCCGAAAGCAGCTCCCTTAACACTGTTACCGTCACAACGCCGGGTACAGTGGCGACCAGTCAGCACGAATTCAAAATCTTTTCCAGGTTCACCGAAGAGGCCAACAGAGCATTTTTCTAGGGCTTTGGAATTACTATCGTGGGCGACCTGCTTGACGATAGTCTCCGCGTACTCGGGGCTGTGGATTTTGCGGAAGATCTCCTCAACCATAGCCTGCTGGTCTTTGTTGAAAAACTGTCCAATACGTGGCTTGGTGATCTGCCAGTTGTTGTCTACCTTGCTTCGAAGAGGATGGTCGAATGGAAAGGCAACAGCGCTTCTCTGTTCTTCATTTAAGCTTTCAAAAAGGGAGTGAGCGACCTTCTCTGCTGGCGAAGATGGCTTAGGTGCGGCATTGACAGGTAGTGAGCCTGTTGCAGCAAGAGCACCTGCTCCCGCTACTGTCTTAAGAAAATCACGGCGGTTGGGGGATTGGTTCATGGTTGGGCCTCCTTGTTGTTGGTAATCTTCGCTTGGCAAATGATGAGTGCACGTCGCCCATTGTCACTAAACCCGCCTATCATGACAGGAGTATTTTCGGGCAATATAACACTAGTTGTAATTGTACGTGATCTGAATATGGGAACCGACCCATGGGGAACTTCACGCTCACCCACTCGCTTAACAAAATTAGCGTCTACCTCTACAGAAATACCTTTTTCAACTATACGAGGAGTCGTGATGACCTTAATTCCCAAATTTCGCTTTAAAAGAGGACCGGCAGGTTCTCCATTTTCCAAGAATTCTTCTGCGAAAGAAATCTCTTCTTCGATAGATATGGTTGCGGTTTTACCATCGTGAACCTTCATCTTGGGGCTCGTCAAGATATCAGCCCCGGGGAAACTCTGAATC
>CAJWWL010000137.1 GCA_913048125.1 uncultured Opitutia bacterium
GATTGCATAGTTGGAGAGTGCTTCTTCCAGATCAGATATCTCAGTCAAAGGATGACCAAATGAGCGTGAGGAACAGATGTTTTTTCGGGGTTGTGGTTGCTCCATCTCGATACATGAAATTCCGTTCAGTTCTCTCAATGTACGTTCAAGGGTGACACCGCCGATACGACGTATCAGAGGAGGATGTGCTTGTGCGAGATCTTTGGCTGTAGATATGCCTAGATGCGCAAGCTTGTCTCTAAGACGTCTGCCTATGCCCCAAATATCTCCGACAGGAATCTTAGATAAGGATTCGGTACACGTTGCAGGTTCTAACTGGCAGACGCCACTTCCTTTACTCTTAGCTATCTTATTGGCTGCTTTTGCTAGAGTCTTACTGTTGGCAATGCCAACTGATACTGGGATGCCTGTCCATTGACGTACCCTTCGGTTCAGCTCTTTAGCCATTGCAGTCGGGTCTTCAATTCCGCCTAGATGAAGGAAAGACTCGTCTATGGAGTAGATCTCCAGTTGTGGTGCAAATTCACGCAAGACTGAGGTGACGCGACGGGACATGTCACCATAGAGTTCGTAGTTCGAAGATAGGACCACGACACTATGCCGATTACATAGGTCACGTACTTGAAAGAAAGGTGCGCCCATACGAATGCCGAGTGCTTTGGCTTCATTGGACCGTGCAACTGCGCAACCATCATTATTGGAGAGAACTATGACAGGTCGACCTTCTAGCGATGGATCAAACACTCGTTCGCAGGAGACATAGAAATTGTTACAGTCAACCAACGCGAGCATGAGATTTGATGGTGAAGAGTGAACTAAGTGCTGCCTTTGTTCTAGAGAGAGTGGATCACGTTCGTAACCACGCCCCAGAGGCGCACATCGTCTCCTTCATTAAATTCTATGGGTGCGTAAGTAGGGTTTTCTGCTTCTAGACGAAGACGGCCCTCGACTCGAGATAGGCGTTTGACGGTCAGTTCTCCATTGAGGGCGGCGATGACGACCTTGCCTGCTTTAGCTTCAATGCTGCGGTCAACCACAAGGAGATCGCCATCATAGATACCAGCCCCTTCCATGGAGTCACCACGTGCTCTTACAAAAAAGGTTGCCGCAGGTTGGCGGACAAGATGTTCGTTGAGGTCTAGAGCTCCTTCTAGATAATCATCCGCGGGAGAGGGGAACCCCGCGGATACACCGCAAGCATACAATGGTATCGCTGACTCACGGTTCTTAACAAAGCGCATGACACGATCTACCAAGCTTACAGGGAGCCGTACAGGACGGGTTGATTCTCCGTACGGACCTCTACCGGCAGGGCGACCGGCTCCTTCTCGTTTTCCACCTCGGGGCATTGTCTCTCTTATGAATATTGTTACATAAATCAAAGAGCTGTCGTGTCAAGGTTTGGATTGTTTACCTCGAGTGAAGGACAGACTCCAAGTTCTGCCCTGTGGTAGCAGGAGTTATTCAGCGACTACATGCATGACCCCACGCATCAGGATAGCGTGACCAGGGAAAGTGCATACATATGGATAGTCACCTGGGGCAGGGGCCGTGAATTCGAGGACTTCCATACCGCCATGGTCTAATAGGTCAGTACCCCATAGGATTAGGTCGGTGTCTGGGCGATATTTCTTGGCAGGACCATCCGCACCAAGCAGTAATGCCATTTGAGCGACTTTATCTGCAGACCCTGGCTTGACTACGAAGAGGTTATGCTGGGGGTGGTCAGTGTTTTTGAAGGTCAGGATAACCTTCTGTCCCTGACGTACAGTAAATTCCTTAGTGTCATAGATAAGCTTCTCTTTGACGCAGTTGATGGTGATTTCTGCGGTGTCACCTTCAGGCGGACGGGAGTTGTCTTTGAAACCAGCACCTGCGACCTGCATCTCCAATGAATAGAAACCAGTGCGAGCTGTTACATACAATGTCTTACCATCCTTTCCTCCAAAGCAGATATTGGACGGCTTTTCCGGAAATTTAATATCACCGATCTTCTTTCCTGTGGGATTGAAGACTTGGACTGTTCCCCAGGTGAGGTAAAGATTACCGCGGTTGTCGAGTGTCATTCCGTCTGAACCAACGTCGGCAAAAAGCTTTTTGTTTCCAAGAGTGCCTTCATCAGGACTTTCAACAGTGTAGCTGTAGGTCTTTTGCTCACCGGGGTCGGCAACGTAAAGAGTCTTGCCGTCAGGTGTTCCAAGCACTCCATTGGGGCGTTTGAAGTCATCGCCGACTCGATACACTGAGTCATGGAATGGGGTGATGAAGTAGAGGTGCTCCCCGTCTTGAGAAAGTGTCTTACGTCCGTAGTTGGGGTCAGTGAAGTAGATACCCCCTTCTGGATGAATCCAGAGATCGTTGGGTTTGTTAAAAGGCTTACCGTCATACTGGTCAGCGAGAGGTTCCTTTTCGCCACCGTCGTCAGCGTACAAAGAGAGGACCTTGCGGTTTTCGCCCTGACATACGTAGAGATCGCCTTCCTTTGAGAAATAAAGGCCATTGGCACCCCCAGAATCCTCGAGGAAGGTAGATAGTTTCTTGGTGGCGATATCCCACTTGTGGATACGGTTGTTGGGGATGTCTGTGAAGAAGATATTACCATCAGGGTCTACGGCAGGGCCTTCGGTGAACTTAAAGCCTCCGGCTAGTTTTTCAGGTTTGGCACCATCCTTGATTAATCCTGAGACGTCATCAGCGTGTGTTGCTGAGGCGGCGAGGGCTATTGAGATTATGGCTGCGATTGCCTTCATGGTAGTCTGGTAGAGAAAATAGGCGGAAGCCGGATTTTCCAGCTCCCGCCCTAGATTAATTAGTAATATTCAATTGTTTGCGTAAAAGATCTAGAGCCGATCTTTCCAGAATTGCTCTACGGTCTTGGCTGCAATCTGTGCATTGCGTTCTGGAGACTCAAGTAGTGCGGCCAGAAGGTTCTTATTCACAACATTGTGTTGTTGGTGAACCCACAAAGCCTCTAGGGCTGCGTTGGCATCCTTTTCACTGTTGATATCGAGGCCTTTAAGCCACTTTTGTGTGGCAGCAATTACCTCGTCCGTGTCACGTGAGCTAATTTCAAATCGGGCTCTAAGTCGGATGTTGTATGTGCTATGGCGTAGGAGTTCGAGAAGCTTTGGCAGAGGTTCGCCCACGACCTTGATATGCTTCATTAATGGACGGTCTTTTGCGGTGATCCGGAAAATCCGTCCATGCTTCTTATTACGGTTCGGGTCACGAACATTGTGCTGCATGTGCCCGATGATTACGTTCTGCCAGTCAGAAACATAAAGAGCTCCATCGTCACCGATTTCGAAGTCGGTTGGGCGGAAGTTGCGGTCTTTCTTGGAGACAAGCAGGTCCTCAATTTGTGTGCCTTTTACATTTCCATCACTGTCGGTTGCCAACGTGTACTGCTTCAGTCCAAGGAAGCCAATGGAGTTGCAGATTAGGAAGTTTCCGTTGTTGCGTTCGGGGAAGTGATCGCTTGATAGAATGCCGCTGGAGCAAACAGGGCGAACTGTCTTTTGAAGCAGTTGCTGCATCTTGAAGCCACCCTTACCATCAGGACGCACTTGGTATGCGCGACCTCCTGTTCCATCAGTCGCAAAATGGTAACCCCAATGGTCGAAGGATACACCATGTGGGTTTGGGCTGTTGTTTGCGTGGAACGCGTAATCTGAAGTTCTTGGATTGAAGCGGTACATTGCTGAGTTTCCATGCTTCTGTGGCCCCTTCCATGGGGATTCTACGTTGGAGACATGAAAAACTCCACGCTGGTAGTAGATATGGCCGTCAGGGCCAAATGTAAGGTTGTTTGCCGCGTGGTGGGTGTCTGCTGAGTCAATTCCGTGCATCAGGCGAATACGCACATCAGCGACATCGTCTCCATCGGTATCTTTCAGAAAGATCAGGTCTGGTGCTGATGCAACAATGACTCCTCCATTCCAGAAGGTAAAACCAGTCGGGTTGTGAACTTTGGCGAAGACAATTGCCTTGTCTGCCTTTCCGTCACGATCTTCGTCGGGAAGAATTGTGATGGTATCGTTCATTTCCTGCAGAGGTTCCCACTTTGGATAGGTGGGCCAAGATGCAACCCAGAGACGACCTTTTGGACCCACCCCGAGTTGAACTGGATTGATCACCTCTGGGAATTGGTCCTCAGATGCGAAGAGGTTGGCCTCCAGACCCTCTGCTAATTCGAGTTGCTCTACAGTTTCTTGCGGTGTCGCATATTGAACAGACCCTTCTTTGGATGCATTGCTGCTTTTTGATTTACCACCTACGTTGGATTTGACAGCGACAGGAGGTGGTACGTTTGAGTCGTCAGCCTTGATGCTCTTTCCTTTAACTGCTGCATGAACGACTTTATCACGATTGGCAGTCATCACATCAATCATCGTGAGTTCATGCCAGAGTACGTCTTTATTGGATTGGCCCTCCACGAAGCGAAGACCAGAGCGACCTCCCCAGACGTCATTACCATCTGTAGCGCGGTAACGGTTGAACCAGTGCCAGTTCTTATCTACAACCTTTTCTCTGATGAGTTCCAGGTTCTTGTGCTTCGTTGGAGCGTCCTTATCAAATAGTGCCTTAAAAATGTGCTGGGCTAGATGTTGATTTCCTTCCTGTGTTAGGAAAATACCATTGAGAGTAAGTGGCTTTTTACTCTTGGCGTAGAGTGTTTTACTGATCGCGAAGAGGTCAATGTAGTCGCACTTTTTTTCATCGGCGACGGCAGCGGTGATGGCGGTGATTTTCTCTAGGCGAGCGTTCTGTTCTGCAAGTTTCTCACCGGTAGGGTAGTTGGCAGAACTTAAGTCTTCCTGTGCAATGGGACTAAACAGGACGATTGTCGGCGCATTTTCTCCGTTGTATTTCTTGGTTCTGGTCTCGTCTATCCATTTCGAAAGTGCGTTCTTGTAATTGTCAGGATTATTGTCCCAAGCGGCATTGGAGCCAAAGAATGTTAGGATGACATCAGCCTTGGAGATACCGAGGTAGGTGTGAGGATCGATGAAACCTCGGTTACGAGGACGATTGTCTACTCGGTCGCCACAAAACCCATGGTTGCGGAACACCAGTTCGTGTCCGGGGTTGGCTGCTTGCACGTAACTCTCGAGCCAGCCATGATGCTGCATTCGTTCGGCTAGGGAGTTGCCCAGAAGGACTACGTGGGCTCCTTTTTTGAGTTCGAGTGCGCTAGCGCTTGATAAAAGCCCTGCTAAGGCGAGTAGGGGTAGCAGAAGCCATTTTTCGGCAGAATGCAGTTTCATGGTATTGATTTGTTCGGTTTAGGTTTTCGAAAGGTTAATTACCTGAAGGCAGAAAATTTGGATGAGAGCTTTGCGTTGATAGGAACCAAAATGGCCTTTGCAAATCTATATTTAACGGCTGAGTTGTGTTTCGACGAACTCTTTGTGTATGTCGACTCGAGTAGGCTTATTGAGGACGCGGTAGAATGCGACTGGACGATCGGTTTCGGCGTCAGCAATTCTCCACAGATGACCGACAAAGCTAAAGGGTTCTCGATGGTCTCTGTGCCGGAGGATAGAGCGTTGGCGAGGTTTTCCTTCGAAGTCGATCCATTCAATTGCGAGGCTTCGGCCTGAAAGGTTGTGGAAGTAGATGCTGACCCGTTTTCGGGATGTATAGGACTTCTCAGCATCGCTGGAGCCCGGGTTCATCGGAATACCTTCGATTGCATCTTCAGGGGCAAGGCTGACCTTGCCTTGCTCAAAGTCTTTTTGCCACTGTATCAAGGCTTTTGGCCATTTGAAACTAGGTGACTTTTCGAGATCGAAGCCTGTGAGGTGGAAAGAGGCAGGTACGCGCACGGCTGGTTTAACATAGCTCCAATCGAGTGTGCCATATGCTTCCTGAATAAGCTTACAAAGATCTGGGTCATAAGATAAAAGCTCCTCACGCGTATCGATGGAACCATGGTCGTGGTCGTTCTCACGGTTTGTGTCGAACCAAGACTGCACGCCTTCAGCAAAGTATTCGTGGTGGTTGGTTCCGGCATAGGTTCCTTTCCATAAACCTGCATCTGTCGCTTTTTGGAACTGTAACTTCAGGCGTTGATCAAAGGTATCATCAAGAAAGTTCATGGCCATGATGTGAACAGCATGCGCGAATTCATGCACAAAGATGCTTTCCGTGTGGTAGGGGTCACCATTGAGTCCGAGCAGGTTTTCTTCCCCGGCACTTACGCAAGGGCTTTCGCTTTGGGGATCAGCACCGAGACCTCGGGCGCGTCTGTCCCAGTAACTGGGTGGTTGAAGGTGTGAGTGCTCTGGCACATCCGTTGTGAACTCATCAGGTGCCATGATGCTGAAGCGCACCTTGTTGCGACCCAGTTCACGAAGCACTTTTGGTTGATGCCCAAGCATCTTGTCTAATAGGTATGCAGCTTCCAGCAAAGCAAAGTCTGAAACCTTTGCAGAGGCTACGACGGGAAAACCTTCTACAATTACGACCTTCTTGTAATGAGTGGTGTCGAGACTAAATTGCTCCTGTATTTCGCAGGGGATGGGCGAGGCAACCTTTGGCCCACCTAAAAGAATGGGAGGTAATGCCAGTAGTGCATAGACGGTTTTCAGGCGCATCGGGGAAATTGTGTCGAGACGTTTTCCCCTATTTCACTACAACCCAGATGTTCCGAAACTGGACAGGGTTTCCGTGTCCCTGAAATCTGATTTGCCCGGGCGTGCCCTCAGGTTCACGACGGGAGCCTCCGGTCTTGCCGTTGATTTCAAGGTCGTCGTGGATGATCACTCCATTGTGTCGGAGAGTCATACGAGCATTCTTGGTCTTTTTGCCAGCAGCGTCAGCAACAGCATTAGTGAACTCTACATCGTAGGTCTGCCATTGCAATGGTGGGAGGCACATGTTGACCAAAGAGTTGGCTTTCTTGTAGACGCCACCGCATTCGTTGTCGAGACCCTCTAGTCCGAAGGAGTCCAAGATTTGTACTTCGTATTGGTCGACTTGGTAGAATCCGCTATTGCCACGACCTTGTCCTCTAGCGTCGGGACGATAGGGAAGCATGAATTCTACGTGCATCTGATAATTGCTGAATTTATCAGTTGTTCGGATATCTCGTCCGTCCGTGTTGAGGAACTTTGTTTTCTCATCGAGACGTCCACCCTGAAATGCGTCTTTGCTGGTGCCGTCAAAGAGCACTTTTGCACCTTTGGGAGGCTTGGCGTCCAGAGTTGGGCTTTTTCGGATCAGACGCCGTAACTCGAAACTCTTGCCCTCGTCAGTCTTTCCTTGGAATACGCCAGTATTACTGATCACTCCTGAGAATGGTCTATTGCCTTCTGGCGGGTTTTTGCGGGTAGCGGAGAACTTTGAAGGATCATCCTGAAGGTAACCTTTTCCTTTGCCGTCAGTAGGATGCAGGAGGATGCCATCATCACTACTTACCCCATCGAGTAGGATTTTGTTTTTGCCATCCCATCCTGCGCCTGGAAGTCCACCTGGAAGTAGCACGGTGTGGTACTTTCCTCCGCCTAAAGCAATGACTTGTGCGCCAAGTTTTGTGCCGCCTTTGGTTGCGCCAAGGTATTCCCCCTGAACCTTTACGCTAGAAGGTATGTCTTTGGCTTCAAGGCTCGTCCAGACGGGGGTGTTCTTCTTTGCAGCAAGTAGAGATTGGTGAACGACCACTGCCGTGATCAGAAACAATATTGTTTTTTTCATATTGGGAGGAAGGGGACTGGTTAAAAATTTGAGTGTCCAATTTCTAATAGCAGCACTCAGTTGGTTTTTCTCTTCTTGCTATTGTGTTGGTACCTCATTTGAAGCAATTCAATGGCAAGAGCGAAACCCATCGGGAGATAGATGTAAGCCTTTTCCAGTTTGTGATGCATGCCTTCAAGGAAAATGGTCACACCGATGGTGACGAGAAACGAGAGTGCGAGGATTTTTAAGGCAGGGTTAGCGAGGATAAAATCCCCAATCGGCTTTGCAAATGTGATGATGCCAGCAAAGGAGACTAAAACAGCCGTCACGATAATCCACATCTGATCGGTGAGTCCCACCGCCGTAATGACTGAGTCTACCGAGAAAATTATATCCAGCAAAACGATTTGAACAATCACTGCACTGTAGATGGATTTGCCCTTTGGACCATGTTCATGATCACCACTTTTTTCCACGGTATGGTGGATTTCCTTCACGGCCTTCCATAACAAGAAAAGCCCACCTGCCATCAAAATCAGGTCCTTTGGCGAAATATGTGCCAGAAATTTTAAAAATGCGCCTGCGTTTTCTCCATCATCTAGATGAGGCCAAATTGGATTCTGCAGTTTGATCAAGAAAACAGCCAAGCAGACCATCACAATCCTGATGCCTAAAGCCAGCAGTAGTCCAAACATGCGAGCTGAATTCTGTTTTTCTGCGGGGAGTCGGCTGACTAGAATGGCAATTACGAGTATGTTGTCTACCCCGAGAACGAGTTCTAGTCCGATCAATAGAGCTAGGACTGCTATGGCGTCTGCACTAATATCCATCCACCAACCTAAAATTCACTCTCTTACGGTAGTCAAACTATCCTTTTGCTAATAGTTCTTTATTGATCTTGAAACTCAGTCTCAAAAATTAACTTGATTTCTATTAATTATCGATGAGAACTTCCCAACCTTAATTTTGATGGCAACAGTAGTAGAGTTTCCCAAAAGAGCCAAGGGCACGATTGAAGATCCAATTATATGTCACTGCCTTGGCGTGACAGCTTCCACAATCAGAAGTGCGATCGATGATTCTGGAGCACGTACATCACAAGAAATCTCCTGTCTCACCACCGCAGGAACAGGGTGTGGTTCTTGTCATTGCCGCCTAGAACGGTTGTTGGCTGGTCTTCCTGCAGAGTGCGGTCCGTGCGCACTTTGCCCTGGTTGTGGCAAGGTGTCTGCCATTTGCGATTGCCATAGCGCTTAAAGTTGTCTCGAGTTTGTCTCAAAGCATGATCCGAGGCTTCGTTCCTCCCGTACATCAATTTCAACCTTCAATCCCAGCTTATCCAAAATGCAAGGAGACGAAAAAGTCATAGAAGCACTCAATGCCGGTCTTACCGTAGAGTTGACTGCGATTAATCAATATTTCATCCACTCTAAGATGTGCCGTAGTTGGTCACTTCACAAATTGGCTGACCACTACTACGCAGAATCAATTGAAGAGATGAAGCACGCGGAGGAGGTGATCGATAGAATCCTTTACCTCGACGGTGTGCCTGAGATTGGTCGCTATGACGTAATCCGTGTTGGCAAGACTCCTCAGG
>CAJWWL010000138.1 GCA_913048125.1 uncultured Opitutia bacterium
TTTTTTACTGATTTTGTAAAAATGTATGCACCTTTTTTAAAACTATTTAGGTCAAAATCTTCTAAAGGATTATTTTCAAAAAAATTATCACCTAAAATAAAAAGAATTTTTTCATCTTCATATATACAGCTTTCTGCCTGTTTTAAAGCATGGGATATACCTTTTGGTTTATTTTGAATTACAAACTGAATATTTAAATTTGGAAATGCTTCAATTGTTACCTTTTTTATCAGATCACCAAAATCTGGATTTATGATTATAACAAAATCTTCACATCCCCAATTTTTAAGTTGATTTATTTGATGATTTATCATAGGCACACCCAATACATCTAATAAAATTTTTGTAGAATCATTTTCTCTAAAATTTTGTAATCTTGTACCCAAGCCACCTGCAGCGATAACAGATTTTAATTTTCTCACAACTAAAGAATACAATGTTATAGTATGTAATTTGATTACAAATGAAAATATTTAACAAATATACTTACTTATTTTTAGGGTTATTGTTCGTAGCAGCGATAGTAGTTATAAATTTTATCCCAGATTTAGAAACTGAAGATTTTGATCAAGAAGTTATTGATAATATTATTGAAGGAGTCACAACCACAACAGTACCTCTCCAAAATCAAGAAATTATTTCATCTGAGCAGGCAACTGAATATATTGAAGAAGAAGAAATAATAATTGCTGAAGAAGATTTACCAAAAATTGAAAATCTTTTAAAATTTAATCAATTTGAGGAAGAAATTAACAATTTCGATGCTTACTTATTAATTGGCTCAGATGAAAGATCAGGGACCGGATCCACAGTTTCTTCATCCACAGCACAACCCATAATTAAGATAAGAAGAAACCATACATTATGGTGTAGGCAACCTACGTAAAAGCAGGATTGATCTGTTGATTGAAATCTCACTTCTTGCGTTCCAACAATCTTCTTTCGAGTTCACGCCGAACCTTAAGGTTCTTGGGACCGAGTAGCTTAAGCCAACCTTTGAGTATGAATTTCTTGAACAGACTAACAAGCAGAACAAAAAGGTACGCCGAAAGTATGACGATGATGATGAGCTTGTGCAGACCCATGGGTATCTTGGCGATGATCCTTAGCGGGAATCCTTGAATTCGTCAATCTTGCTACGGGCAAGTTCAACAAAGCCCTCCCATTCGTTGATGCTCCCGAAAGCGCTGGATGGGACCCAGTGATAGCGGTCGAAAGGCTGGTAAAGAATTACGCCGTCAGGACCGATTGTGGCTCTTGGATACTGGTCCCAACCAAAAGTACCTTTGCTCTGGGCAGATTGAACCTTCACCTCATCTTCTCCAAATTCAAATGAAATAGTGATTCCTTGGTCCTTCCGCCGTTTAAAGTGGCGTTTGATCTGCCAATTCTGGATCGGCTTACGAAGAAACAAAACGTACAAACCCAGCATAATGAGCGGCAGGCAAAGCCCCTTAAAATCAGTGTACCAAAGACCAACACCTAGACCGACACTACTTAAGCCTACGACATACAAACCGATCTCGAAGTTACGAAAGGAGGAATTGCGGGCGTGCATCCAGGTGGCGACAAGAAGCTGGTCTGCGGTCCACTTGTATTCTGCGCGAAAGGATTTCATGTTCTTCAAAGGATGCCTGACCTGAGTGATGTGACAAGGAGTTTGCGAGGGTTGACTTGCCTGAAGGGTCATTCAGCCTGTGAAGACTATGAGCAAGTTGAAATCATTTATCACCAGTACCATTGTCGGTGGGCTTCTGGTCATCCTACCAATCGCACTCTTCTTCTTCACGATGCACTGGCTCTTTGGGATGGTGCAAGGTATCATTGCACCCCTCACTGAAGTATTACTGAAACAACTTCAACTTCCTCAGGTTGTCGCAGACGTCCTCGTCATCTTGGCGCTAACATTGTTGTGCTTCGTGGTGGGCGTAATCGTCCGCACCCGATTGGGCAAGTGGGTCTACGCCCTAGTGGAGAGCAATCTGCTGATGAAGGCGCCGGGCTATTCCATCATAAAGGAAACTGTAGCGCAATTTCTGGGCAACAAGAAGTCACCATTTTCCAGTACTGCTCTGGTACAAATCTTTGGAAACGAGACGATGGTTTCAGCCTTTGTTACAGACGAACATGAAGATGGTAGTTTTACCGTCTTTGTGCCCACTGGCCCCAACCCGACTTCGGGAAACATCTACCATCTGCCCGCAGACAAGGTACATCAAGTTGACGCCCCAGTGGACGAAATGATGCGCTCAATAATCAGTTGTGGAGCAGGCTCATCTTCACTGGTCAAGAGACTTAAGAAATAGAGGATCGACCGAGTCGACTACTCCACAACAACCCTGTAGAATCCCCGCCCTGAGAAGGATGGAGAAAGACGAACGGTTTCCTCGTCTTTCGTTGCAGTAAAAGTGCTGTCGGGAACTTCCTCCCAGTTTGTAAGATCTGCAGATTTTTCAATTTTGTAGGACTTACCAGATACGGTGGCGAGGGTGATGATGAATTCTTGCCCACTAAATGAAGCATTCGTAGCACGAAACGAAGAAGTTGCATCAACAGGAGAAGTACCAGCAATGAACTCTGCTTGGTTGGTTAGCAGATCACCATCTGGATCCGCATCATCTCCCGAGATTTCAGAGTCAGCAAGTTGCTCCACAGTAAAGTGTTCAGTTTTCCAACTTGCATAAGGATCCACAACGATGGTTTCCGGTGCACCAGGTGAACCTCCGTCCTTTCCACTCGCCGACCACCAAGCGGGATCGCTGGCATCTACACCCTCACCTGTAGAAACAAGTGAAGGACCAAGACCATCAGGTTCCAGAGGCCAGAGGTTGGTTTCATCTTCTGGGTCCCCATCTTGGAAAGAAAAACTGGCAACAATCTGATCATCAGCGCTAGTAATCAGGATGCTCTCGCCACCGTTGCTAAGGCGACCACTTCCCCACTCTGCAAGGATGGCCTCGTCAGAAACATCTGGGTAGCGCATTTTGAAAGCGGCACGATTACGAACCAGCAGTCCATAACCGTCTGCTGCCAGTAGTTTGGAATCAAGTGTTAGTGTGTCGAAAGGTTGACCCTGCTCAATGGTGAGACCTTTCAATTCAATGTTGGTCTCTGATTTATTGTGCAGTTCAATGAATTCGAAATCGGAAGCGGAATATCCCAAAGCAGCCTCGGCTTCAGTAGCGACTAACGGATGATAATGAATCTCGGTAACCTCTAAGTTGGTGGCGCTTGCGATGGCTCCCTCGATGATAAAGGTCGCTTGGTTAAGTGCCCCCCATTGCCCATCCTTGAATGTACGTGAATTCACGGAAGATACAGCACTAGGCAGAATGACCTTCTCAGCTGGGTGAACTTTTGCCGATGCGGATACAGCACCGCCGCGTTGCCTTGGGTCAGAACCATCTGTTGTGAAATAAATTACCGCATCCTCTTCGGAAGTGGTTATAGCTAGGTCAAATCCCTCGATCACATTGCCCCCTTTTTGTGAGAAGCTTGGAGGAGCACCATGCTGGGAATCCATCCAAGCAGTTCTTAACTGAAGCCAATCTTTCATGTAATCGACTTCTTTCTGGTGAGTATCACGATTTTCCCAACCGGTTGGGTTCGGCCAGAGCCGCGTGCCAAGAACTTGCCAAGTCTGAAAATTTCGAGCTTGTGGTTCGGCAAGTCGAGTAGTCGTAGCGTCAATGAAGTCGATAAGGTTTTCGTCAGTAAAGCTTCCGCGGCGTAATTCGAACCAACGGTCCCAGTAGGCAACTACAAACTCTGGGTCGGCAAATAGCCTTTGATACCATGGGTATCCGTTGGCACCCACAAGGTCAGCATACCATCCTTCAGGATTGTCACCACCGTTGTAGTCTGCATTGCCGAGAGAGAGATTGTAGTCCCAGACAGGACCAGAGACCAACTTCCCTCCACGGTCCTTGTGGAAGTAGCTGCTCAGACGATACCCATCAATCTGTTTGCACATCTCGACAAGCAAGTGCACGTCGATGAATGAACGTACATCCATGTACTGAGCATAACCTGCTGTGGGGTCTGAGAAATTGTCACCGTGGAGAACCTGCTCCATATTATCAAGGTAGCCTTTGATATAGTTGATCTGTGCACCAGCCGGCTGTGAAGGATATACAAAGCCAAGAGTCTGATTCTCGGTAGCTGTGGCAAAAGTGGTATTTGCATCGAGGCCTTTGTCTTTTTTGAATAAGTATCCACCCTCCACATTCGGTGCAGCCAACTCTTCAGGACCGAGGCGTGAGATATCTACGCGGTCACCATCGCGTTTGATGTATTCAACAAGTACGGAGACGCCTTTATAATCTGCCATACTGACATCTCCGCCATCTTGATTGACGAAGACTTCGACGAGTTTGCGACGAACTGAGTAGTGACCCATTTGCTCAAACCAAGTGTACGCTAAATAGTTGCGCATTAGAGTCTTGTCGGAGTACGGGGAATGAAGGACCCAGTCATCATCAGAAGGCATACCGAGAAGCGAGACAGACTTATCTTCACCAAGATCGTTTATGACTTCGAGACGATAGGATTTCTTGGGAAAATTCCCAGAGGTCTGCCCTCGAACATTAAAACCCATGTTGCCCGCATAATCGGGATCCCCAAGTAAACTAGACTGACCTGTGTCTGCATCAACATCAACAACAACACTATATCCATGATGGCGACGACGAGTCGCATCTCCGTTTACATTGAAACCGAGGGAGTCGAGCACAACCAAGGGGAGATTCGAGGAGAACGTCTTTACATCATCACCGGCTTTGAGCCATGTCTCCTGCTCGATTGGTCCAGCCTGCCAACCCTCAGCGAAGGTGCGGGCACGAATGCGAGTGGTAGTGGTGATCTCTATGGGTTGGGTGTAGAGGGTGGATTCTGCAGTAGGAACAGAGCCGTCAGTGGTATAACGGATCGCGCTGCCTTCAGGAAACTCTGGAGAGAGCTCAACCTGAAAGCTTTCAGTGAACATGCCGCCAGCAACAGAGAAAAATACTTTGCCTGCGGGTATGCCTTGCGGTCCTGCGTTGGGGTTGCCTGGAGTGGGATTCGTAAAATAATTAATTGACTGTTCCTCACCGAGCGAGCCGTAGGAGATGTCCGCCTTCTGGCGAATGTAGTCTTTGAACTCGGTAACGATAGTTGTGCCGTCTGGCTTGGTCAGTGCTAGATATCCTCCGGAGGCGTTGCCTAGCTGGAAGTTGGTGTGGAGACTACGGGGATCGACTTTGCGATCCTTTCCGGAAGCGAAGACGAGAAGATATTGATTGGGCTCGAGCAGTACGCGAGGGAATGTCCATTGTGTAAGGTTTGCAGCATCATCCGAGAGATGCCATCCTTCAAGATTGACCGCGCCGGCAGATGCATTGTGGATCTCAATCCAATCTGAGGAGTCACCATCAGCGTCATGTATGGTGTCCTCATTTTCAGCCATAAACTCGGAGATGACAGGACCTCCAAGTAAAATTCGGCGCGTCTTATTCTTGAAGCTCCAATAGGTGACATCGTGATTCTCCGCGGAACCTCCTGTGCGTCCACTAAAGCCAAACCAACCCAACCCCTTGGAGTCGAGCGCATTGGAAGAGTTTAACGTTAGGTTTACACTATCGATGACAAGGACATCATCAAAGTAGACGTCAAAGTCGCCCGGTTCGTATATAATTCGTATTTTGTAGGGAGCAGCATCCGTTCCTGTCTGAGAAAGGTCGTTGCCAGTTATTGTTGTGATGTCAGGGAAGTCCGGAAGGTTGGCAATTGCAAGAGTCTGCCCGTCGAGGGTTAGGCGAAGGAAGGCAGCACTTGGATCGGCCCAGGCTCCACCATTTTGATAGGAGTCGATTTGCAAGGTGATCGCGTCAGTATCTGGTCCTCGTTCTGAAGTATTGAGCAGGTTGCCGTCCGGATGGTTGTGGAGAATAAATGTCATTCCATCAGCTCCAGTGTTGATTGCCTCGGCAAGATGGACATGAAACTCAGTATCAAAGCCATCTTCCATTGGCATCTTGTATTTGTACCAAGCAGAACCTAACTGAGATTTTTGGTTATCTGTAATACGCAGGCGCCAAGCGTCTGGTGGTTGAGGCAGATCTGCATCCTGAGTGATCACTGTAGTACCAATGAGACTGAAGTCGCTTTCAGCACCCTCAAAGCCGTCGTAAGTGAACTCAGATGGAAAGACTTGGAAGGTAATGGTGCGCGTCTGCTCAATGTAGGGATCGGCTTCAGCAACAGTGGCAGTGAGTTTAAACTCGCCGGGGCCATCGACAATAAGATTCCCTTCGCTAAGTGTGCCAGGGCCCTCATCCAGCGTAATGGTTATGGTTCCAGATGATGGCGGGGCAGCTAGGGAGAAGGCATTCATTGGAATTTCCAGTCCTTCACGGTAGACTTGTCCATTGACTTGAAATACGAGTTGCGGATCTGTCGCAGGATCAATGTATGTGCCTTCGGAAAAGTCCCATTTCTGCTGTAAGTGCCAGCCTAGTAGATTGTGTTCACCTTCGTTTAGTGCCCTGCTAAAGAGTAGGTATTCACCCATATCAATGGTACTGGCATTGGCGGTTGTACCGGGCTGTCCTCCAATCGCTACGGCAGAGCTGTATCCGGCTTCTAGAGAGGTGGCATTCGGTCGAGAAGCTGCAAGCGTGCCGTCGAGGTAGATGCGTTGATCTGTAGGCGTCTTCATGGCTACGATAATACGCGGGGTGCCAGCATCACCAATGCTCCACCCAGTTAGTTGGCCTTGCGAAGCCAATGCATTCGGAAAGTCAAACCGACCATTAAATTCAATACTGTAGCGTTGAGTACGGTCCTGCCACTGAGTCCATACCGTGCCTGAATAATAGGTGGCTACCATAACCAAGGTCATTTCATCACCCTTAGGTCCAGCGAGATCATTCGACGTAAGGATTGGTGACTCTAGACGAGATTGGTCAATAGGACGGAAAAGTAACGCAGGGTGTCCGTTAATTGAGGTATTGTCCACCCATGGTGCTCGACCCGGCGCGGTAGCATGATTCCCGTTTTGAGATAAGTCCTTCCATAGATGGATATTGGCTCCGTCACTTGCTATATCGACAACCCCATCAGCATCTCGATCCCAAGCGTCGTAGTGCAACACAAGGCCAACTGGCATACCATTTGGCGGAGCCGGAGCAGGTTCGCTCACAAGTACGGTGGAGTTGGCTGTATCAGCAAAGTAGTCTCCATCGCTATCGATACTGGCTCGCAATTCAATTGCGCCCTTACCTGTAGCAGTCAAAGTGGCGCCTTCGAGAACAGCTGGGCCAGCAACTAGCTGATAGCTTACAGTGCCCTCAGAAGATGGTTCGCGAGTAGATACAGCAAGTAGTTCCAAAGATTCTCCCACGGCGATAAAGTTCTTGGACAAATTAAACTGTAGTCGCGGATCAAGGCCTTGGGGAGCTGAATTAGCCTGTCCTGGCGTAGGCGCTTCGAAGTATCCTTGAGTCTGTTCCGTGCCAAGTGTCCCAAAACTAGTACCTTCAGGTATCTCCCTCAATTCGAACTCACTCGCAATGGTAATACCATCGGGTTTTGCCAAGGCGAGATAGCCACCAGCTTCGTTAGTCAAAACAAAGTTCGTATGGAGATTAGCAGCTGGGTCGGCACGATCTTTCCCTGAAAGATGAACTAAATGTAAGCTGTCCGGTTCCATTGTAACACCTGGCAAAGTCCATAGCGAAAGATTGTCACGGGCATTGGTAAGAGTCCACCCGGCGAGATTGATTGGCTGGGCACTTGCATTATGGATTTCTAACCAAGCCGACGAGTCGCCATCCTCGTCCTGAATCGCACCACCTGGAGCTGGTTGAAATTCTGAGATAACAGGCCCCCCTGCAAGAACGGTTACCTTACGACTGGTGAATGACCAACGTGTCACATCATGGTTCTCAGCATGTCCACCTGTACGAGCGCCAAAACCTAGCCAAGTGTAGCCATTCGCATCCAGTGCATTGTCTGTACTAAGACGAAGATCGTAGTCCTTGAGAACGTGCACGTCATTAAAGAATAAATCGAGATCGCCAGGAACATACTCCATGCGAATACGATAAGGCGGTGCATCACCCGGATTGGATAGGTCGTTATTCTGAATAGCAGTAATTGCAGGAAAATCTGGCAGACTGATGGTTTTGACGAAGTCATTGTTAACCTTCAGATGGAGACAGGCTGCGCTAGGGTCTGCCCAAGCGCCGCCGTTCTGATAGGAGTCTAGCAGGAGCGAGAATGAATTACTGTCAGGACCACGTTCGCCAACATTGAGATAGGGACCGGAAGCATGGTTATGAAGAGAGAAACACATCCCATCGGCACCGGAATGCAAGGAGTGTGTAAACTGCACATCAAACTCTGTGGCAAACCCATCTCCAGCTAGCATTTTCTTACGGTACCACGCCGATCCCATCTTGCTGGTAGTGTTGTCTGTCAGGCGCAAACGAGAAATGTCGGCTGGTTCTTCGATATTGGTATCGGTGGTAAACTTTGCGGCAGAAACCAAATTGAAGTCAGCAGCAGCATCTGCGAAACCATTCTCGAAAGCGAAAGAAGACGGATTCACATTGAAGGTGATCGAACGAGACTGCTCTACATAGTCTCCATCAGCAGCAATGACTGCGCTAACTGTAACTGCACCAGTACCAGTAATGGTTAAAGTCGATCCTTCCAACGCGGCTGGACCACCACTCAGAGAATAGGTGATTTCACCGTCAGAAGGAGGGTCCGACTCAGAAAAGGCTCCAAGATCAAACTTCATTCCTTCACTGTAGACGACGTCCCCAATCTCAAACTTGAGACGTGGATCAGCAGACTCAGGAAAGTAGCTACCTTCGATGCCCCATTTACCTTGAAGATGGTAACCCAACTTGTTCAGTTCGTAAGATGACAAGGCTCGATTGTATACGAGTACTTCGTGCAAGTCGATTTCAGAGCGATGGTTAGTCGTAGTGGGCTGTCCACCTAGTGAAAATCTGGAATTGGATGAAACTAGGGTTGCTGGATTCCCGTGCTGCGCGGCAAGAGAGCCATCTACATGAACTGTCATTGCCGATGGTGTTTTTACCGCAGAAACAATGCGCACGGAATCCTGACCTACATTCCAACCAGCTAGACGGCAGCGGGTATTATCTGCCATGTTTCCCCAGTCAAAAATTGCGTCAGATTCCAAGCCAATGCGAGTATTACCATTACCCAACCACTGCATCCAAACACGTCCAGCTTCCCCCCCTTTAAATCGGAGAACAGC
>CAJWWL010000139.1 GCA_913048125.1 uncultured Opitutia bacterium
TATCACACTACCCGAGCCTAGAAACATGAGTGCTTTGAAGAAAGCATGCGTGGTAAGATGGAAGAGCGCTATACCAGGGTAGCCAAGTCCGAAGGCTGCGGACATAAATCCGAGTTGGGACAGTGTGGAATAGGCAAGGATCTTTTTTATATCCTTTTGAGTTAGAGCACATATGCCAGCGTATAGTGCCATGGCGGCGCCTAGCCATGCGATGGTATTTAGAACATCAGCCGTAATCAAGAATTGCACGCGAATGAGAAAGTAGATACCTGCTGCTACCATGGTAGCAGCGTGGATCAGGGCAGAGACCGGGGTAGGGCCAGCCATCGCATCAGGCAGCCATACGTGGAGCGGGAATTGTGCGCTCTTCCCAAGAAAACCGCACATCAAAAGTAGTCCAATAGCTGTGGTTACTTTGTCCGGATGTTGGGTGGCAATTGTTTGCAATTCTTCGAGGCTTGCCGTACCAAGGCTCCAGTAGGTGACTAATATCCCGAGGACAAACCCAAGATCGCCGATACGGTTGACTATAAAGGCCTTCTTACAAGCGTTGGAGGCTTCGTCAGTTTTGTGGTAGTGTGCGATGAGCATGTAGGAACTGAATCCTACTAGCTCCCAGAAGATGAAGATCATGAAAAGGTTGTCTGCGAAGACAATCCCCAGCATGGAGAACATGAAAATTGAGAGGCCTCCGAAGTAGCGAGCTTTTGACTCGTCGTCGTTCATGTAACCGAGGCTGAATACATGTATCCAGAAGCCAACAAAAGCGACTACGAATAACATCGTAGCAGTTTCGTGATTCCATAGAAAGCCCATGTCAATACGGAGGGATCCAATTTCAAGCCACTTGTAAGCAATAGATTCAGCACCGTTACCGAATATAAGCTGAAGGGATAGAACACAGAGGATACCAGCAGCGGCCACGGAAACGCCAGCAGCGAGGTTGCCCTGACGTCGCAAGAAAAGGGCTATTAACGCAGCCGAGATCAGCGGAGTTACAAGGATAGTGAGCATGGACGCGTCAAACATCAGTCGTGGAGCAGGTTCAGGTGGTCGGCCATAACACTTTCCCGACGGCGGTAGAGGCCGACTAGTATTGCAAGGCCAACGGCGACTTCAGCGGCCGCCACAGTGATGATGAAAAACACGAAGAGGCTACCATCGAGATCCTGATTGTGGCGAGAGAAGCCAACTAAAGCGAGGTTTACTGCGTTTAGCATCAGTTCGAGGCTCATGAGCATAATGATGGTATTTCGACGGAATAGCACACCAAACACTCCTATTGAGAAGAGGATTGCTGAGACCGTGAGAAACTCTTGGATGCCTATGCTCATGTTGCGGAACCTCCTTCTGATTCGTCTGTAGTTCGCTTACTGAGGACAATCACTCCCACCATTGCGATGAGAAGGAGCACTCCAGTGACCTGAAATGGAAGCATATACTTGGTGAAGAGACCGTAACCAAAGGTTTTCGCCTTAGTGCTGTAGGGAAGGGGCAAATGCTTCTCATAAACTTCGGGTAGGGTTTGGCTTCCATCTAGTTTTAGAGCAGCAGGTTCCTGGATTTCAGGAAACTGGTCATCAAATTTGCCACTGAAGAAGCCGAGGATTGTCACCAGGATT
This sequence comes from uncultured Opitutia bacterium, assembly GCA_913048125.1. Lineage (GTDB taxonomy): Bacteria > Verrucomicrobiota > Verrucomicrobiia > Opitutales > JABJCN01 > JABJCN01. The sequence continues at coordinate 1,623 of CAJWWL010000139.1, forward strand.
AGGCCTCCCAGAACCATGGCTGCCATAGAAGGAATTGCACGGGTGCGCAAATCTTCACCTTCATCCATGTCCAGAAGCATAATGATAAACAAGAATAGAACCATCACAGCACCAGCGTAGACAAGCACTTGAAGAATCGCGAGGAAGAATGCATCCATCATCACGAAAAGGCATGCCATACCAACCAGAGAGGCTATCATGAACATCGCTGCTGTGACGGGGCTCCTACTAGTAACCATGAGGAACGCCGGTACCACGGTCAAAGAGGCGAAAATATAGAATAACAGGTCGAGCATTTCCTGATGCGAGAGTTCAATGGTGTGGGTTGCCTTCGTTTTCGGCGCTCTTCTTTTTATCCCATTTGAAATGGGAGTCTGGTAGCGTGCCGCCCATTTCGTAGAGTTTTTCCTTATTATTTACGAACTCTTCCCGGGTGTAACCGGACAAGGAGTAGACGTTTTGCAACCAGATGGCCTCCTCTGGGCAAACCTCTTGGCAAAGGCCGCAGTAGATACACCGGAGCATATTGATTTCAAATTCTTCTGGGCCTTTTTCTACGTGGGCTGTTTCGCCTGTTTCATCAAGTTCCCCTGGTGAGATACGAATGGCCTTTGGTGGGCAGACGAACTCGCATAGTTGGCACGATACGCACTTTTCTCTACCGTTGGGATCTTTAACTAGTGTTGGTACACCCCTGTAGCCATCGGGAATTGGTGGTGGTTGTTCTGGGTATTCCCGAGTAACCTTTTTCTCAAACAGATTGCTCAAGGTAGTCTTCAGCCCAGTTGCGATTTGTGGTAGGTATGTTCGCTCGGCTAAGCTTAGAGGCTTGCGTTCGAGAACTTTAGTTTTGCCAGGCATTCGGTGTAAAGATTTAGGGTGAAGAGTCTTCAGCCGTTGAATTTGTCCCAGACGGCAATTATTGCAATGTTGAGGATCAGGTTTGCGATGGCAATTGGAAGTAAGATTACCCAACCAAGGTGCATGACCTGATCGTATCTAAAGCGAGGAAGTGTCCATCGAATCCAGATAAAAAAGAATATCAGACAACAGGTCTTTCCTAGGAAAGTAGCCGTACTAAGAACGGCTCCTATGTAACCTGCTGGCCATGGGTCGGCAACTCCCGGAAAAATGTGCCACCCACCAAGAAACAGAAGTACGAAAACTGCAGACCCAATCACGATATGTGCATACTCTGCAACGAAGAACATACCAAATTTGAATGCGCCATATTCTGTATGAAAGCCACCTACAAGATCAGTTTCTGACTCGGGCATGTCAAATGGTGCTCGGTTTGTTTCTGCAAAGATGGCGACCAAAAAGAGTAGAGCAGAGATGGGTTGCCAAATAGCAGTCCAAAGAGTGCCTTGTGCATTTACGACATTCACAAGACTTAACCCACCTTCAGATCCCGGCGGATTCGCCCACATCAAAACAGGTAGTACAGCAAGGCCCAAGGTTAATTCATATGAAATCATCTGAGCGGATGACCGGATACCACCCATGAAGGAGTATTTATTATTAGAAGCCCATGCACCAAGGACTATCCCATATACACCTAGGGACGAGACAGCGAAAAGAAACAGAACGCCAACATCCACATTAGCTAGTATCAGTGGTGTAACCACGCCGGTAGCGGAATCCTTGATTTGGCCAAACGGTAAAATCACCATGGTGGTCAAAGCAGGAACCATTGCGACAACAGGTGCGAGATTGTAATATAGCTTGTTGACGTGGCCAGGTACCGGTTCCTCCTTGAATAAGAACTTTAGACCGTCTGCCATAGGCTGGAAAAGCCCTAGCCGGGTTAAGAAGGGGCCAATAAAAGGGATTGCACCAATGATGGGCAGAGTAGTTCGGTTTGGACCGACGCGTCCCTGAATCCAACTAGAAACTTTCCTCTCTGCGAGAACTGAGTAGGCAGCAATACCCATGACCACGCTAATTACTCCAAGCGCAAAGCCAGTTTTGAGAAGTATTTCCTGCCAGAGTTCCATGGTGTGATTGATAGTCGTGGGCTATCCCGTTATAGCAGCAGGAGAGTACTTCAGGGATTGCTTTTCGGGAAAGTCGATGTGGTCAAAGGCGGATTTCTCGAGTTGGATGCCATCCGTTGGGATACTGGAGAAGTCGATACCCTTGAAGTTCGAGTTGCTTTGGGACAAACTCTTCCAGATTGTGGCGGGGCTATCTGGAAAGCTTTCACCTGTGAGAGTGCTTAGTATTTTGCTAAGAATTAACGTGTCCGGTAGTAAACCAGCTGGTCCAGGTACTGCTTGGGAGAATTTCTGAAGCCGAAAGTTCAGGTTTACAAAAGTTCCGTTTTTCTCGAAGACTGTTAGTGCAGGCAATTGAACGTCTGCATGAGATGCTGTAGCGCTGGTTTGAGTGTCGAGTAGAACAAGCTTAACCTTTTCCAGTTGTGCTTCTGAGAGACCTACTCGAGTAAGATCTTCACGGCAAACTAGGAGAGTATCGACTTTCTCGGAATCAATCTTTTCAGCAAGTGAGGAGAGGTCTTCAGTTGGAAGATTGTCTGTAAGACCGTTTAAAAGGGCGCCGCGTGTGTTGGGTGTGCGGTCTTCAGATAGGAGCAAGCCGTCACCCTTACCGAGGTGACGTGCGATATAAACTGAGGAATTCAGATGGTCTGCGATCTTCCTTGTAATAAACTGTTCTTCAACACTTTGATGGCATGAGGCAACCACTGCAGTTTTACCCTTGGATAGGAGCCCAGTAGCTTCTTCGATTGAAGCGGTTGCGTCCGCAGAATTTCCGCCAATCTGGAAACTAGTTAGTCGGGTATCGGCAGCTACTTGGTTGAAAAGCTCTCGGCCACTATCAGTCATCCAAGTATCGTTTACAGCGTCGTTACGCCGAGGAGTAATCCGATGGATAGTGCCTTCCCGGCTCCATACTGTTGTGTTCGCTCCAATACTGCTTTCAGTACAGATGCTGGGGCTTTCTTTGAGGAACCAAACCCGCATCTTAAAGCGGAAATCAGTGCTGGTGAGTGCGCCAACTGGACAGATGTCGACGGTGTTAAGGGAATAATTGTGATCAAGTTCCTTGTTCGGATGGCAAGTCAAGGTTGAGAAACTACCCCGATCAACGAATCCAAGTACATCTTGATCGGCAATTTCCTGACCGAAACGAATGCATCTTGAACACAATACACATCGTTCGTCGTCGAGGGTCACTCTAGGACCTAGGCGTGTACGCTTAGGCTTTACGTTCTTTCGCTCCTCATAACGTGAGTAACCGCGACCGTAATCCATTGCATACTCCTGAAGACTACATTCACCAGCTTGGTCGCAGATGGGGCAATCCAAAGGGTGGTTGACTAAAAGAAATTCCATCACGCCCTCCCGGCAATCCTTGACCAAATCGGACTCAGTTTTAATGTGCATTCCTGGCGAAACGTTGGTGGAACATCCAATTACTGGTTTAGGTATCCAGCCAATTTTTTGCGAGCCGTCTTCTTCGAGAATAGGTTCACCCGTTTCTCTGTCCCGCATGGGTGTTCCCATCTCCATAAGACACATTCGGCAGTTTCCAACTACGCTCAGCTTAGGATGATAGCAATAATGAGGGATCTCCTTACCTGCAACCTTTGCGGCTTCAATTGCGTTGATGCCTGGTAGCACCTTCACTGGTTGGCCGTCTACGAAAATTTCGACCAGTTCCTTTTTGCCGTTACCGTTTTCGCTCATTGCTGGTTAAATAAAACCCCCTTGTTTTAGTGTCCTTGGAGCAAAGTCAAACGAGTTGTTTATCTCCAGTTTCACTGGAAACCGACCCGTTGGCAGGATAATCCTCAAACTCGTCTTTAAATTTCTCGATGAAAGACTGCACAGGCCAAGCAGCTGCTTCACCAAATGCGCAAACTGTTCGTCCCTCAATCTGGTTGGCAATTGATAAAAGTAAATCTGCGTCGTCTTTTCGGGCATCTCCTGCGCACATGCGGCGAGTCACTTTGCGCATCCATTGGACACCTTCGCGGCAGGGGGTACACTGACCGCAACTCTCATGTGCGTAGAACGCATTAATATTGGAGAGGGCTTGCACAATGTCCGTGGAGTTATCCATTACTATAATTCCTCCGGAGCCGGACATAGAACCCGCCGCTGCAGGGCCATCGAAGTCGAGGGGGATATCCCATATGCTCCAATCAAACTCAGTGCCATCCTTCAGTTTTCCTGAGAACCGTTCGTCTGCTTTGAGTACTTTTGCTGATGATCCACCGGGTATGATTGCCTTGAGTTCGCGGCCAGGCAGAAGCCCTCCGCAGACATCATGAATCATCTCGCCCATGGTAAGGCCTCCACATGGGAACTCGTAATAGCCTGGTTTTTGTACATGGCCAGAGACACACCAGATGCGCGTTCCAGTATTACCGGGAGTACCAATTTTGGCAAACTCCTTTCCTGACATCTCGACAATATGCTTCACATTGCAAAGGGTCTCGACGTTGTTGACGATAGTTGGGCTCTGATAAAGACCGAGCACCGCGGGGAAATATGGAGGTTTAATTCTTGGATATGGACGCTTGCCCTCGAGGGACTCTATCAGACCGGTTTCCTCTCCGCAGATATAAGCTCCTGCCCCTCGGTGAACAACCAAGTCGCATGAGAAGTCAGATCCCAAAATATTGTTGCCTACAAAGTTTTTGGCACGAGCCTCCTCGATGGCTTCTTCAAGGATCCGAGCACCTTCAAAAAATTCGCCACGAATGTAAATGAACGCCTGTTTTGCTTGGATCGAGTAGGCTGATATCATCATGCCCTCGATGAGTTGGTGAGGATCCTTATGGATTATTTGTTTGTCTTTGAACGTGCCGGGTTCGGATTCATCGGCATTGCATATCAGATAAATCGGCTTTCCAGACTTGCGATCTAAAAACTTCCACTTGAGACCGGTGGGGAATCCTGCACCGCCCCGTCCTCGAAGCCCCGAATCCATGACTTCAGAATGAATCTCCTCAGGTTTCAACTTGTAGGATTTACGAAGAACTTCGTATCCGCCGTGTTTAAGGTAGCATTCGATGTCCCGAGTGTAGCCGGGTTCGTCAGCATGCTTTAGAATTATACGTTTCTCCTCGGGCATTTTTATGCACTCGTTTTCTTCAATTCACGGCAAAGAGCGACTGTCTTATCGTCGTCCATGTTCTCATGGTGTTCGTCGTTAACCATGACCACCGGCGCAGTTCCGCAACTGGCTAGGCATTCGACAAATTCGATGGAGAATTCGCCGTTGGCGGAGGTCTCGTCGAGTTTACAACCTAGTTGTTCTTGAAGTGTTTTACACACTTGATAACCGCCTCTGAGCGCGCAAGAAAGTGTGCGGCAGACTCGTACATGCTTGCGACCCATAGGACTACGCTTGAGCATGGGGTAGAAGGTCACAATCTCGTAGACATTAATAGGTTCCAGTTCTAGCCGTTTGGCAATCCATTCAATGGCTTCCTCGGGAACATAGCCCTTCTCTTCTTGGATTAGATGCAAAAGCGGTAGAGCTGCGCTTCGCTTAACTGGATATTTTTCAACCCGGGCATCAATCTTATCGAGGGTTTCCTTAGAGAGTTGCATTGCATTTTCAAGATGTGTCATCGGTCGCATTCTCCCATGACAAAATCTAGACTCCCAAGTATGACAGTTATGTCTGTCATCATGTGCCCAGGCGCAAGTTTTTCTAAAATGCTCAAGGAGCAAAAACTCGGTGCGCGGATTTTGAGTCGGTATGGAACTCCACCACCTTTCGAAACTACAAAGAACCCGAGAGCACCTTTGGGGTTCTCGGCTTCAAAATAGACTTCTCCTTCTGGAATTTGGGGGCCTTCGGTGACGATCATGAAGTTCTGGATAAGTTCCTCCATGCTTGTGAGAATCTTGTCTTTGGTTGGTGCGTAGATCTTCTTTGCGTCTTCAGCATACCAAGGTCCACTTGGGAATTTGTCGATAACTTGGTGGCAAATGCGAAGGCTTTGATAGATTTCCTCCATACGCACTATGTAGCGGTCGTAGCAGTCGCCGCTGGTACCAACAGGGACATCAAAATCATATTGCTCATATCCGCTGTAGGGTTTGTCTTTGCGTAGATCAAGGTCGATTCCGCTAGCCCGAAGATTAGCTCCTGTTAGTCCAAAGGCTAGGGCATCCTCCTTTGAGATAGTTCCAATTCCCTGTGTGCGGTCAAAAAATATCCTGTTCCTAGTGAGCAGATTAGAAACATCTTCAAGAGTCTTTGGAAGTTCGTTACAAAACTGTTTGACCTCGCCAAGCCATCCTTCGGGTACATCTCGAGCAACTCCGCCGATGCGTGTGTAGCTTGTCGTGAAGCGTGCCCCGGTGAGCTTTTCAAATAAATCGTACAACTTTTCGCGTTCGGTGAAGGTATACATGAACGGTGTCCAAGCGCCCGCATCCATTCCAAAAACACCAAGTCCCAGCAAATGTGATGATATTCGCGCCAACTCGCAGATTAAGACACGAAGAGCCTGACAACGTTCGGGTATCGTAATGTCGGCAAGGCGCTCCACTGCGATTGCATAGGCTACATTGTTGGCGAGTGGTGCTAAATAGTCTAACCTGTCTGTAAAAGGTACAAACTGGTTGTACGTCATATTTTCTGCAATCTTTTCGTCTCCACGATGAAGGTATCCGATGACTGGCTCGCACTTTGTGATTGTGTCACCGTCAAGTTCCATCAGTAGCCTTAGTACCCCGTGGGTAGTGGGGTGCGATGGACCCACATTCAGAGCCATCCGTTCAGTACGAATTTCGTTTTCCGCTTCCGCGGCGCGGGATGCTACATCACCGAGGGAAATTTCAGTTTTCTGGGTCATGTGTTGCCTCCCTTCGTTGGTTTTGGATCGATCTCTGTCCAACTTTCATCTTTCGCACGAGGCTCGCTTTCACTGACTACACCTTGAGGTGGTGCCACAAAAGGACCTCCCATCATTGGAGCGGGTTCAGCTTCTACGCCGGTCACATCAGCAATATCGGCAGCAGGTAGAGGTGTCTCTATTCCTGCGAGAGGAAACTCCTTGCGCAACGGGTAGTAAGGGTAGTCTTCCCACATAAGGATGCGCTTTAGGTCTGGGTGCCCAGAAAACTTTATTCCGAACATGTCATAGCACTCGCGTTCATGCCAGTCTGCTGCTGGATAGAGAGTCGCGAGGGAAGGAATCTCAGGTGAGTTGTCGTCCTCGCATTTAACGGATACACGCAAGTAGGAATGTTTGGTAGTGGAGAGAAAGTGAGCTACCACCATAAATCGAGGCAAGTCATGCTCCCAGTCAATGGCAGTTAGGTCCACCAGCATATCGAACCCATGCTTGTCACGGAGATCAGCCGCAAATTCCAAATACTTTTCCGCAGGGCAGAGCACAGACGGGCAGTCTGCCGAGGCTCGTTCGGCAAGGAATTCATAGTCTGAGAGAAGGTCTTGTATGCTCTCCATTGAGACAGACTCTTAAATCGCTGCAGCTTCGCGAGGCGAGAGGAGACCCTTGGTAGAGCCTTCCTGACCAATTTTGTCCTGAAGCTTCATCATTGCATCTAGGAGAGCCTCGGGGCGTGGAGGGCAGCCACTCACATAAACATCAACCGGTACAATTCGGTCAACACCCTGAAGTACGGCA
>CAJWWL010000140.1 GCA_913048125.1 uncultured Opitutia bacterium
AAGCCGTTCTTTTTATACTTGCCGGTCTATGGACCTCATATCCCACTTATCAAAAAGTCCGACCCTTATTACAAAAACTTCCCTAAACTCGATTACCCCCACTACGATGATTGGCGAGATGATCGTCGGCGTATGGGTCTCGCGCTGATCAAATCCATTGATGATGTGGTTGGCGGGGTAATGAACAAATTGCGTGAGCATGAGCTTGAGGGAAATACGTTGATTCTCTTCGCCAGTGATAACGGCGCGCCAAGTAAGATGGGGAGAAATGAGCCCGGGCTACCCGGAGGACCTCCCAGCACGAAGGGAGGGGTCTGGAATGGATCGAACAACGTGCCAATGCGTGGGGAAAAGGGGAGTTTATTCGAAGGAGGGATACGAGTGCCAATGTTTGCTTACTGGAAGGGCAGGATACTTGCGGGCACGGTCATTGATGAAATGGTTACGACGCTAGATCTCACCGCAACGACGCTAAAGGCTGGAGGTGGAACGATCCCGAGTGAGTTTGATGGAGTCGATCTACTTCCAAGGTTAACAGGCAGAGTTGGTAAGATAGTACGTCAAGAGCCGATGTTCTGGGAGTTCTGGCAGACTCAAGCAGTGCGTATTGGAGAATGGAAACTATGGCGCTCCCGGTCGCAGGAGTTACTCTTTAATATTGCAAAAGACCCATATGAGTTGACCAATCGAATTAAATCCGATCCCAAGGTCGCTGCACGATTACGGAGAACATTAGATAAGTGGGCTGCCTCGCTACCTCGCCTAGATGAACCTGAGCCGGACGCGAGTGATGTTTTTGCATGGCCACTCTCTGGTGCGCCAGAGGGTACAGTTTCTGACCCGCGCTACCGACTGCCTTATAAACAACCTTTGCCTGTGCCGTACCCCGCTCCGATTAAAGATGCAGATAGGCACCCCTAGTACACTAAATCTAAAAGTGTTAATGCCTGAGAGATTCTAGGTTCTCAAAGTTGATATGGACACAGCTCCGTAAGGGCTTAGAAATTAATACACAAATTATGAATCGCCGAAATTTCATTCAATCTAAAATCGCTGGCACAGCGATCATCGCTTCCTCCGGTTTGGTCTGTAAGGCTTCTGCTGAAAACCCACCGTCTGTGAGTAAGGATACCGATCTCCTTGATGTGGACGTTCTGGTTGTCGGGGGAGGTTCAGCTGGACATGTTGCAGCTATACAGGCTGGGAGACTAGGAGCAAAAACCGTTTTGCTTGAGCGAAACTCTCAATTGGGGGGCACCACCACAACAGGCGGGGTTTGCTTTCCTGGTCTCTTCCATGCATGGGGCAAACAGGTCATTGCTGGCATCGGTTGGGAACTGGTGGCTAAATCTGTAGAAGTGGATGGACGCAAGTTGCAGGACTTTACCAAGGTTCACAGATCGCACGTTCCGCATCATGTTGATATTAACGGGCAACTCTACTCCCTCCTGGCCGAAGAAGCCTGCTTAGATGCTGGAGTCTCACTTGCGTATTACCAGTTTCCTGAAAAGGTGGTTGAGACCCCTGAGGGGTGGCTTGTCGACGTGCGTGGACAAGGTGTCAGTTATCAATTGCATTGTAAGCAGATCATAGACTGTAGCGGAAATGCAACGGTTGTTGGTATGCTTGGACTTGAACGTATGCGTGAAGATACTCGTCAACCAGGTACACAGGTCGTGATTTACAAGGGCTTGGACATGGAGGTCATTCGTAGTAATGCCAAACAGATCCAACAAATGTATAATGAAGCCATTAAAGATGGTCGTCTGCAAAAAGGGGATACTTGGAGTGGCAATGCCATGCAGCCCATTCGTGGCACTCGTGGGAATGTTAACCACATCTTTGGTGCCGATTCAACTAATGCTGCGACTCAGACCCAAACCAACCTAGCGGGGCGGAAGTCCGTCCTCCGAATGCTCACGTTCCTAAAAACCATTCCAGGGGGTAAGAATGCCAGTATCGACAGAATGATGAATGAGACGGCCTCAAGAGAAACTTTTCGTATCAAGGGCGAGACGGTTATTAGTGCCAATGATTATGCGAGCGGCAGAAAGTTTGCGGATGGCTTGTGTCACTCCTTCTATCCAATCGACTTGCATACCAAGGATGGCGTGAAACCAAAGCATCTCAAGCGGGGTGTGGTACCAGTCATTCCTCGCGGTGCGCTCATTCCGAAGGGCTCAAAGAATATAATGGTTGCCGGACGATGTCTCTCTAGTGACCGACTTGCCAACTCCGCAGCCCGCGTGCAAGCATCTTGCATGGCCATGGGCCAAGCTACAGCCTGTAACGCATTCTTGGCTGCTAAATCCGGCCTTACGCCCAAAGACGTGCCCTTAGCAGATATTCATTCCTTGCTTCTTGAGCATGGGGCGATCGTACCCAGTTAAATGCACTCAATGGGCTTGATACGGAGTAGGGGACGGTAGTTCATCATAGCTGTCCCTTTTCGTTGAAGTTTCTTTTCTGTGATAAATATTATTTCGGGACTCGTGAAATGTTATTCACGTCACGAGTCCCGCTCCCTGTATCGACACGAACACTTTCCATTATGAAATCTTGCCCGCTTATTATACTTCTCTGCCAACTGCTCTTTTTGGCTCAGTCCTTCGGGAGTAAAGAAAGCAATTCTCCTAATATCATTCTCTTTCTCGTAGATGACATGGGCTTGATGGATACCTCCGTACCCATGCTTGTGGATAATGAGGGGAAACCCAAACGTTACCCGCTCAATGATTGGTACCGCACTCCTAACATGGAGCGTTTAGCTAAGCAAGGGATTCGCTTTTCTCAGTTTTATGCTCAATCGGTATGCTCACCGACTCGCGCCTCTATCATGACAGGGCAAAATTCGGCCCGCCACCGCGTGTCTCAGTTTATCTCCCCTGAAAAGAGAAATGCTGGTCCTAATGGCTGGCGCTGGGAGGGATTGACTCAAAATGACGTGACACTGCCGTCCATCCTCAAACAAGCTGGCTATCAAACCATATTTGCTGGAAAGGCCCATTTTGCTCCCATTGGTCATGAGGGGGAGGATCCAACTAAACTAGGTTTCGACATCAACATAGCTGGTTGTTCATTTGGAAGGCCCGGAAGTTATTATGGGGAGGATGGTTATGGGAAACTGAATCCAAAACAAAAAAAGCGAGCCGTACCCGGGCTGGGAAAATACCACAAGACAGACACCTTCTTGTCCGAAGCGATCACGCTTGAGGCAAAGTATGCTATCGACCAATCCTTGCATAAGAAGATGCCGTTCTTTCTCTATATGTCGCACTATGCGGTTCATTCACCCTTTCATTCTGACCCCCGATTTGCGGACAACTACAAGGACTCGGGCAAATCGAAGGGTGCACAGGCATATGCGACCTTGATCGAGGGCATCGATAAATCACTTGGTGACCTGATGGATCACGTTTCAAGCAAGGGCGTAGCGGAGAACACCTTGGTTCTTTTTGTCGGCGACAATGGATCGGACGCCCCCTTGGGTTCGATCCACGGATACTCCAGTTCGGCTCCGCTACGAGGCAAAAAGGGAACCTACTACGAGGGGGGGATGCGGGTTCCCTTCATCGCAGGATGGGCTAAAACAGGGAAGGGGAATTCCTTTCCCGTCGCTAAAGGCGCTCTACACAACGAACAGATTGGAACAGTGATGGATCTCTACTCGACCATTCTTGAAACCGCAGGGGCAAAGAATCCTTCTGATCACGTCGTGGACGGGATAAGTTTGCTTAAGCAATTGTCGGGCAAGACAAACCCCGACCGCCCCGACCATTTCATGTGTCACTTCCCCCACTCTCACCGCAGTTCCTATTTCACTTCCTATCGCAAGGGGGACTGGAAGTTGATCTATCGCTACAAGGGGAAAAGCAAATACGTGCTTTACGACTTGAGTAAGGATCCCTTCGAAAAAAGGAACCTCGCTGAAGATGAACCCGAGAAATTGAAGCAAATGACAAAGGGCATGATTGCGCAGCTCGAGACAGAAAATGCTCTCTATCCAGTTGAGGGCGAGAATATGCTCATGCCTATTCTTCCCTAGTTTTCAAATGCCTACACTAACACGATCCCATAGAGCTTCTGTCATAGGTTTTCTTGGGGTGTTGTGATGAGTCCTGTCTCTTCAAAGGCTATGAGGTCATCTCTTCTCACACTGATCTTCACTTCATCACTTGCGCAGCTTTTACCGAGTGCGACCCCCGCATGTAAGCCTAACGTACTTTTTATTGCAGTAGATGATCTTAGGCCAGCCCTAGGTTGCTATGGAGATAGTACTGCGGTCACGCCGAATATTGATAAGCTTTCAGAGGAGGGGGTTTTGTTTGAAAGAGCTTATTGCCAGATGGCCGTCTGTAGTCCTTCTCGACTCTCGCTTATTACCGGACTTAGACCTAATACCATTCACGTCTGGGACTTAAGTACGCATTTTCGAAAAGCCGTTCCAGATGCGGTAACTCTTCCTCAATTGTTTCGAGGAAACGGCTACCACACTCGTTCTATTGGAAAAATTCTCCACGGAGGAGGTCTGCCTGCCAAGGATGACTTATCTTGGAGTACAGACCCTTTGTATGATGTTAATCGAGATCCTCAGTTACGATATGCAACCGAGCAGAATCTTAAGGGCAGGGGACTGAAGAGAAGTTCAACAGAATTGGCAGATGTGCCAGATGAAACCTACATTGATGGTCTTATTTGCAAAGAGGCTGAAGCAGCATTGACCCAATACAGTAAAGAAACTACACCCTTTTTCCTGGCAGTTGGCTTCAAGAAACCTCACCTCCCATTCTGCGCTCCGAAGAAGTACTGGGATCTTTATCAGCGGGACGCAATACCACTACCTTTTCATCCGCAGCATCCTGTAGGTGCGCCTGAACTAGCAACCAGAAGCTGGAAGGAGTTAGAAGGGTACACGGACATACGCAGCGACGGAGTTGTGAGTCAACAGAAGGTTCGGGAGTTGAGGCATGGGTATTACGCATGTGTTAGCTATATCGACTCTTTGGTCGGAAGACTTCTTAAGCAGTTGCTTGAACTTGGGCTCAACGAGAATACTTTGGTTTGCCTATGGGGCGACCATGGTTTCCACCTTGGAGAGCAAGGGCTATGGACTAAGGCAAATAACTATGAATTGTCTGCACGTGTGCCATTGATTTTTCGTTATCCAGGAAAGATCAAGACAGGAATCCGTACGAGAGGCTTGGTCGAACTGGTGGATATTTACCCTACATTGTCTCATCTTTGCGGACTGGAGACACCTGAAGGTCTGGAGGGCGTCAGTTTGGTTGCCTTGATGCAGGATCCTTCACGGAAATGGAAACAAGCTGCCTTCACCCAGTATCCTCGTTCGTTGAAGTCTCATCGTCACAGGGGTCGGGGAGATGTCATGGGTTATGCCATCCGCACGGAAGATAAACGTTATGTGGAATGGCGTCGTAACTCAACAGGTGAAATCTTGGGTCGAGAACTATATGACCTCAGTAACGACTCCCTCGAGATGATTAACCGAGCCGATCGTAAAGTGAGCAAGGAGGTTGTAACGCTCATGAGTCAGTTGCTTCGTAATGGTTGGCGATCTGCAGCACCCTCTTTCCCTTAGTCATTTACTGCCTGAAAACCTGCTTGATGTGCTTTGCTAGAAAGGCTCCCAGCGCATCTGCGGATTGACCTTTGAAGTGGACGTCAGTACCCGCCCACCAGTCAGTAAAGAGGCCTCGTTCGTTGTTCTTCACGAACTGCCACTGGTCGCAAGTAGAGATGTCTGGATGGCGCTTTATGACCTCTAGTGCCCAAGGATTGATGTACTTTTGCATGACGCCGGAGGTGCGACGAGGGGCATTCCCTTTTTCGCTCAAACTTCCAGCCCTGGGGAATCCGTTCGGCACGGGGCAGGTGGTAACCCAAATTAACTTGGCCTTTGTTTTCTTCAAGGCGGCGATCACGGTTTCCAGGTCGCGTTGGTAGGACGCCTTATCGCTGCCCGCGTTCCAGTGGCCGAAGTTAAAGCTAATCACGTCCCAGTGCCGCCCTGGCTGTTCGTAAGCGCCCAGCCAGTGGTAGATGTTCTTTGCGCCATTACGGACTGGTCCGCAGTTAGTAGGGGGGTGATGTAGGTTGAACTCACCTTTTAGTGCTTCACGCAAGCCGCGATCGTAGTTGCCGGAGATCGAATCGCCAATGAACAGGTAACGTGGCAATTTAGGGTCATCGTGTGCAGCTTGATCGCCGATAGGAAGGACGTGGATTTCATCCGCGATCAGCACGTTACCTTTTTTTTCTCCAAATACCGTGGCTCGACTCACAAATGGCTTGCAGTCATTGACGGTCAGCAAGTTGTACAGCAAAGCTTGGGTTTGTCCGCCTTTTTTTAGAGAAATCTCATATTTTCTGCCGTTAATTGAAAGTGTGCGTGGCTCGTCTTTGGGGTTCCATAAACCAATGAAATGAGGTTCGCCTTGAGTTGCTAGTTGTTCGCGTTGTGGTTTTTGATTGAAGTACAACTTCAGTCCGTGTTCAGAAATCCAATTCTCGTCTTCGGCTTCTTTGAGTGCGACGTCTAGATACATTCCTCCTCTTGAGGTTTTGATTCCAGTGATTGGCCCATCAGGAATAGGGTATTTAATGACTTCTTTGGAAGAGTGGATTCTGTACTCAAGTCGATCTGGTTTCCAATGCCTGAACTGTCGGGTGTTTGCTACGAGCGCGACCTTTGTCCTATTAGTCCAAGTAACCTCGAATTGACCATCATCATTACGAATATACATACCCTTGTTGTCGCGCGGGATGACAAGCCCAGAAATCTCGGTAACTGCCTCAGCGTAAGCCATGAGGTTTACAAAGATGGTAAGGATGCAACAACGAACGAAAGAATAGACGGAATTCATGTACCTTGAATAGATGATCGCTCTTTGGTTTGACCATGGAAATGGCATTAGCTTCTTTTGATGAGGCACTTTTTTTGTGTCTGTATTAAAGAAAATGAAAGCCTACCTAAAATTGTTTTTAGTGTTCTATGCCCTTGGTGTCTTTACACATCATTTGTTTGCAGAGCGACTGAACATCTTATTCATTGTTTCGGAAGACAATGGGCCTGAACTGGGATGTTATGGTGCCCCTGTACGAACACCTCACTTAGACCGGTTAGCAGAGGAGGGGACTCTTTTTTGGAATGCGTATGTTGCTCAGGCAGGGTGCTCTCAGTCCCGCGCTGCATTTCTTACAGGGCTTTATCCTCATCAAAACGGACAGATTGGGCTTGCGACCTGGAAGTATAGGATGTTTTCAGCCCGCATTCCAAATGTTGTTCGCACCCTCAAGGAAGCTGGCTACCGAACGGGAATCATAGGCAAGCTTCACGTGAACCCTGAGAGCGCGTTTCCGTTTGACTATAAAGCGATCCCAAGTGCGAACTTTAGCCGCAAAGCTATGGGAGGATATTCCAAGTTTGCCCAGCAGTTCATTGCCTCATCCAAAAGACCCTTCTTCTTGCAGGTCAATTATCCAGACGCCCATAGGCCATTTATAAAATCGGTTGAAGGCTTGCCCAAAGAGCCTCTCGAGCCTCTCGATGTGGATGCACTACCATTTATTGGAATAAACCATCCAGAATTGCGACAGCAAAGCGCAGACTACTATAACTGCATGATGCGCCTTGATTCTTACGTAGGAGACTTATTACGTGTCTTGGACGAGTCGGGCAAGAGCAGTCAAACCCTCGTAGTTTACATTGGAGATCATGGAGCAGACGTCATGAGAGGCAAACGTACTTCTTATGAAGGTGGTGTGCGTGTTCCCATGATCATACGTTGGCCCGGCTCACAAGGAGGGCAGTTACGCAAGGAACTGGTTAGCCTTTTAGATCTTTATCCCACGTTCTGCGAGATTGCCAAAACTAAGGTCCCATCCAACTTGGCTGGTCGAACGCTAAAGCCTCTTTTGTATGGCAAAACCCCTCCTTGGCGTAAGTATCTATTTACAGAATTCCACCTGCACTCCAACCATAACCCCTGGCCTCAGCGGACGGTACGTGATGAGCGCTACAAATTAATATTCAATCCGTTAGCAGGGCAGGTTAACCCCGGTTACGAATTCACCATGAGCAAGAAGTTCTTCCATGCCTCAGAGGGTGAGCTTTTGTCTCATGCTTCGGATTCAGTGCTTGCAGCCTACAAGCTCATGAGAAAACCCCCGATGTACGAACTCTACGATCTTAATAAGGACCCTCATGAATTTAATAACATATTTGACGACGTTGAACATGATAAGACCCGGACAAAGCTTATTTCTGAATTGAAGAAGTGGCAGTTGGAAACTGGCGACGCCTTGACTAGTCCAGAGACTGCTCGTCGACTTTTTGATTTAGTCACCAGGGCTGGCACGGTTAAACGTAAAGCGCTAGACTATTCATTTATGAACAGTGACAACTAATCAGTGGCAATACAGGCTATTTGATTCCTCACTTTCTCGTTCTTGATGCTAGTTCCTTAGGCAAAGCAACAGTTCTTTGACCTATTCGATTTGAAGCCGAAAGAAGCCGATTTTATCTTCGGATTCCAAGGAGTACGTGAGATCCCCGTCATTACCTTCCAGATCCGCTTCATTGCGCCAAGTAGATAAGTTTGAAGATGACTGAATCGTGTAGGTTCGTCCTGCCAGAGAGGACCACTTTAAGTGGTAGGTGAACTTTCCCTGCTGGGGATTGAATGCTTGTTCACTCGTAATCTCTACTGAAAATAAGTCATTGGCATCATTTGGGTCTGTGCCCAGAAACGTTTCAATTTCGTCTACCCAACCATCACCATCAGTATCTTGATTCGGTTCGCTTTCCACAGTGACAGTGAATGGTATTGTAACTGATCCTGCGCTGTTACTTGCAGTAAGCCTAAAGGTTGTGGTCTTTTCAGGAGTGATGGTAATGGAGTTACTATCCGTGACTACACCAAGGTTGTTGTCGATTTGAATGCTACTTGCATTTCTAATGTCCCACTCGAGGATTGCGGATGCTCCTGCTGCAAGCTTGGGAGTGGATGACGTGAAGGAGTGTATCTCGGGACCATTTGATTCATCGATCCCTCTTGTGTAGCTTGACTGTACTTCGGTTGTTGTAAGGGCGCGATTGTAAATCCTAAACTCATGGAGGTTACCGTCGAAGAATGGAACGTTTGGATATTGTGAGCGCCCAAGCCAGTTCTGTATGTCATTTAGTTCAGAGAGCGAGGATTCCGTATTGCGACCACCAGACAGATTTC